>JBIHZT010000607.1:0-2790 GCA_044240265.1 Luteolibacter sp.
CCGCACTGGCCCAGCTCGTCCTCCGCCATCGCGACGACCTGACATCCTGTCTGGTCATTTTCAACGGCTGGGACCCGGCGCGCGAGCGGTTTCTCCACATGCTGACCCGCAGCGGCGTCTTGTGCGCGCCGATCATCATCGGCAGCGGTCCGGCACCCGGCGGCACTCCCGGCCACTGGCTGGAATCCGGCCACATCGCCCGCGACCTCCAACGCCTGCCCTTCCGCCTCGCCACCCAGCCCTAACTCTTCCCAACCGCCATCAACCCGGTCCATCCACCACCCCGCTACATCCTCGGCGCATCGCTCATCTTCTGGGGCTTGATGACGGACCGGCCGCTCACCGGCATCCTGCTCGCGCTCATTGTGGAAAGCCCGCACTGGGTGAAATTCCGCTGGGATTTCAGCGACGACGCGGCCGGCCGGGCGTGGCAGTTCACCACCATCGGCATCGGACTCGCCGGCGTCCTGATCTTCCTGGACGAGACGCCCTACATGGCCCTGCCCAATCTCCTCACCTGGCTGCCGCCGCTGCTGCTGCCGATGCAGTTCGTGCAATCCTACGGGATGAACGACTCGCTGCCGCTGAGCACGTTTTCCTTCCTCGCGAAGCACCGCCGCAAGCGCAACCTCCGGCTCGGCCTCACCGAGCAAACCATCCGCATCAACTTCGGCAACGTCTATTTGGTGAGCTCGCTGATCGCCTCCACCTTGGGAAACCAGGCGAACTCGTGGCCCTACTCGCAGGGGTTTCTCCCCGGCATCATCATCCTCACCGGCTGGCAGCTGCTCGCCGCAAGCCGCAGCCGTCCGCTGTCACTGCTGCTCGCCCTGACCGTCGCCGGCGGCTTGTCGCTGGCGGGACAGGTCGGTCTCGACGAGCTCGCGGCATGGTTCGGCAACCGCGGCCAGAACCGCTCGCCCTTCAATCCGAACTCGGCTCCCACCATGATTGGCAAGTCCGGCAGGATCGAGCTCTCGCCGGACATCGTCTGGCGTCTGAAACCGCTGGACAACTCCGTAAAACCAACGCTGCTGCGAAACGGCACTTACAACATCCTCCGCGGCTCCACCTGGCAGAACCAGCGGGTCGCCGTCACCGACTTCAAGGACCTCGACAACATCGAGCCCGTCCAAGGCGAGATTTTCTATCTGCTCCGCGACAACCTGCCGCCCGAGGCCCAGCGGGAATCCATCGCCGCGAAGCTGCCCCGCTTCAACCTGCGGGGCACCGCCTTCCCGGAAACCCCGCTGCCGCTTCCCGGCGACACCGCCAGCCTGCGGGACTTCGAGCTGGACGGCATCCAGGGCAACTCCCTCGGCACCGTGCGCGTCTTCCCCAAGCGCTCGGTCATCGAAGGCACGGTGCTATGGAAGGGAAACTCAAATCCGGAATCGGCTCCAGTCCCCAGCGAGGATCTGATGATTCCATCCGTGGAACACGACGTCCTGCGGGAATCGCTCAGGCAAATCCGCATCGATGAACAACCTACCCTCGACGGAAAACTCCTCGCCCTGCGCGGGTGGTTCCGCCAGAATTTCCAATACTCCCGGACCCTGTCGATCAGCTCGTCGCACTATCTCGCCAATCCCCACTCGGCGCTCACCCAATTTCTATCAACCGCGCGTTCCGGCCATTGCGAATACTTCGCCACCGCCACCACCCTGCTACTGCGCGAAGCCGGCATCCCGGCGCGTTACACCACCGGCTACGCGGTCGTGGAGCGCGATTTGAAGCGCCAGGAGTTCGTCATCCGCGGCACCCACGGCCACGCGTGGTGCCGGGTGTGGGACGAGGCTAACGGCAGATGGCTCGACTTCGACACCACCCCCGGCAGCTGGCTCGACGCGCTCAACCCGCAAAGCACCGTCCGCCAGCGCTTCAACGACGCCCTCAAGCGGGTGCGCGAGGATTTTTTCCTGTGGCGGAACCGCCCGGCCAACCGGTCCGCCACCTCGCTGGTGATGTTGGCCATCGCGCTCGGCGTGGCCGCCTTTGTCGCGAAAAAACTCTGGAAGTCCAAGCGACGGATGGAAACGGCTTCCAAGGCCGCAGGCTACAGCGGTCCCGTCGTGCTCACGCCGCTCAACGCGCTCGAACCGCAGGCGGAAAAACACCTTGGCCCGCGTCCGCCGGGACTGCCGTTCGGCACCTGGCTCATGCGCCTGCGCTCCTACCTATCAGACTCCGGCGCCTTGGAGGAAGCGGTCGAACTCCACCAACGGCTGCGCTTCGATCCCGAGCCTCCGCCGCAGCCCCAGCGCGAGCGCCTCGCGGAACTCGCCAGGCAGCTCGAATCCGCGATCAGGCACCGACGGTGAAATTCACGCTCCGGCCAACGACGCTCTCCAACAGGTTCGGGGCGGGGACATGACGACTCCTTGGCACAACTATTCCGCGATGCCACACGGAAATTCTCCCACAACAACCAATTCCTTCTTGGCTCGCCAGCATGATCGCGCTATTTAGGCCGTCATGAACAAAAAAGCCAAACCCCGCACTTCCGGGTCGGATTTTACCCTGATCACCGACCGATCGTGTATCCCCCCCAAAAACCGACCGGTCATTCAATAACGCTATTCGGTAATAGATGAAGACAAGCCAAGTCATTCCGTCGCTGATCCTCATGGGATGGTTTGCGCTATATTGGATCATCGTCCTAAACGGCGGCTTCATGACAGGATTCGGTCCCAGTGGCCCTGGAGATCCTCAGAGCCCAAGATCAATCAACTGGAATCAGATTGTATTGGATGCCGCCCTTTCTGTTTCTTGCATTATTCCGATCCTCGC
>JBIHZT010000085.1:0-9887 GCA_044240265.1 Luteolibacter sp.
GTCGCTTGTCGAAGCCGGGACCCCTGGCATGATGCTCAATGCCACCATCTGCCAGTCCTACGCCGATTCCACCGCCGCCGTCGCCTCCACACCGGGAGTGGAAGCCCTCGCCCGCTGCGCCACCGAAGCGGGAGCCGGTCAGGCGGCACCCGCCGTCTTCATGGTTTCGATCAATGATTTTCTGGCCAATCCGTCCCTCCAGCACGAAATGTTCGGCCCCGCCAGCTTGATCGTGCGCGGGACGCTTGAGGAAATCGAAGCCGCCATCCCCAGGCTCGAAGGCCAGCTCACCGCCAGTCTTCACGCGACTGATGCGGAGCTCCTCGCGAGTGGTTCCTTGGTCGCCGCACTCCAGAGCCGCGCCGGAAGACTTATTTTCAACGGCTACCCGACCGGTGTCGAAGTCTGCAACAGCATCGTCCACGGTGGCCCGTTCCCGGCCACTTCGGACGGACGGAGCACGTCGGTCGGCACCATGGCCATCTTTCGTTTCTGCCGCCCCGTCGCCTGGCAGAGTTTTCCGGATGCCGCGCTTCCAGCCGAACTCCAGGACGCGAATCCGCTCGGCATCAAGCGCATGGAGTGACGGGGGGGCGCTTTCACGGCAGTTGGAAATCCCGCGCCACGGCCATTTGCTGCATGTTCGGCATCGGCGAGGCTCAACGCGGGAAAATGAGTCCTAAGCGCCAGTGAATTTCCCGGTCTGGAAAATCTTCCGCAATCGACGGTTGGCGAACCGGGGCGCGGGCATTAGTCTTCCGACGTGGCCGACGATCCATCGCATTCCGACCTTCCGATCAAGCTTCAGGGGAAGCTGCTGCTGGCGGATCCATCGTTGCGCGAGGGCACTTTCAACCGCTCGGTGATCCTGCTCTCCGAGCACCAGTCGGATCAGGGGGCCTTCGGTCTCATTTTGAATCAACCCACCGGCAAGATCGTCGGCGATTTCCTGCAAGGCGAGGAATTCGCCCCGCTCCAGCAGCTGCAAGTCCACCTCGGCGGCCCGGTCGCGCAGGACCAGCTCACGTTTTCCTCATTCTGGTGGAGCAGGAAACTCGGCCTGCGCTGGGCCATCCGCCTTTCCGCCAAGGATGCGGTGGCGCACGCGCACCGGCCGGGTCGCATCGTCCGCGCCTTCATCGGCTACTCCGGGTGGACCGCCGGGCAGTTGGAAAACGAACTGCGGCGGAATTCATGGATCACCGCCCGCCCGCCGTCAGATCTGCTAGGCCTGGAGCATGACCGCGGCCTCTGGTCCGAACTCCTGCGCCACATTTCCCCACTCCACCGTATCCTTGCCGAAGCGCCGGAAGATCCGTCGCTCAACTGAAATTTTTCACCTCCATCATGTCCGACTCGTCTCTTGTATTCAGCCCCATCCCGGAAATCATCGCGGAAATCGCCGCCGGCCGCCTCGTCATCGTCGCAGACGATCCCAACCGTGAAAACGAGGCCGATCTCGTCGGCGCCGCCTCGCTCTGCACGCCGGAAATGGTCAACTTCATGGCCACCCACGCCCGCGGCATGATCTGCACGCCCATCACCGCCGAGCGCGCTGAGGAGCTCGACCTGCCGCAAATGACCCGCCGCAACCGCGAGGGCCACAAGACCGCCTTCACCGTCACGGTCGATGCTGCCGAGGGCGTCACCACCGGCATTTCCGCCGCCGACCGGGCGCTGACCATCCGGCTGCTTGCCGATCCCACCGCCGGGCCGGATGCTTTTGTCAGGCCCGGCCACGTGTTTCCGTTGCAGGGCGTGCCCGAGGGCGTGCTGCGCCGGACCGGCCACACCGAGGCCGCGCTCGATCTCGCGGGATTCGCCGGACTGCCCAAGGCGGCGGTGATCTGCGAGATCATGAACGACGACGGAACGATGGCCCGCGTCGGCCAGCTCGGCGACTATCAGGCACGCCATGGTCTCAAGGCCTGCACCATCGCACAGCTCATCGAATACCGCCGGCGTTCGGAGAAGCTGGTCTATCGGGAGCAGACGATCAAGATGCCCACCGACTTCGGCGAGTTCGACTGCCATCTCTATCGGATTACCACCGACACCAGCCACCACCTCGCGCTCAGCAAGGGCGTCATCGACCCGGACAAACCGACCATTGTCCGCGTCCACTCGGAGTGTCTCACCGGCGATGTTTTCCACTCCCAGCGCTGCGATTGCGGCGGCCAGCTCGCCGCCGCGCTGGAGCACATTTCCAAAGAAGGCGGCGTGCTTCTCTACCTCCGTCAGGAAGGCCGCGGCATCGGCCTGCCCGCCAAGATCCACGCTTACAAGCTGCAGGAGGAAGGCCTCGACACCATCGAGGCGAACGAAAAACTCGGCTTCGCCTCCGACCTCCGCGACTATGGCATGGGCGCGCAAATCCTCTACGACCTCGGCGTGCGCAAGATGTGCCTGCTGACGAACAACCCGAAAAAAGTCATTGGCCTCGAGGGCTACGGCTTGGAGATCGTCGAGCAAATGCCGATTTCCCTGCCGTCGAATCCGCACAACGAGAAATACCTCGAAACCAAGCGCACGCGCATGGGGCACACGCTTTGAGGCAAGCGGGCGCGGAATTGATTCCGCCCGAGCTGATGAGGAAATTTCGCGCTGAATGAAGTCAGCGCTCCAATTTCACGCCTCCGCGTCCTTGCCGCAGCATTGCTTGAACTTCTTGCCGGAGCCGCACGGGCAGGGCGCGTTACGGCCGGTGCTCTCGATGGAGAAGCTCGGTTTCCGTTTCGGCAGGTTTAGTTTCAACGTGGTGCCGGCCGGCGATGGCATGGACGAGGGATCGAGATTCGCGGAGCTGCCGGAAATAGCCACGTTGTCGCGGGTGAGCGCGGCCTCGCCGCCGTGGAGCTGTTGCGGCGCGTTGTGAAGCTGTTGGAGGAAGGCTTCAAGATTCGCTGCGGAGCGGAAGAGGTTTTGCAGGGCTTCCTGTTTGATGGAATCCATCAGCGTGACGAAGAGGTTGTAAGCTTCGTTTTTATACTCGATGAGCGGATCCTTCTGGCCCTGGGCACGGAGGCCGACGCCTTCGCGGAGGGCGTCCATGTTATAAAGGTGCGCCTGCCATTGCTTGTCGATGGCGACGAGCACCATCCGGCGCTCCTCCTGGTCGAGCACTTCCATCGGCAGGTCGCCGACGCGGACGTTGTAGGCTTGTTTGACCTTGTCCACGAGCATCGCGGAGATGGCTTCCTCGTTGTGCGCATTGAGGAAATCGTCGGCGGCGACGCTCACGGGAAGGGTGGCGTTCACCCAGTGCAGGAGTTCGTTGTAGTCGGGCTCCTTCTCGTCGCGCTCGACCATGTATTCGTGGACCTTGGCGGGGATGGTTTCCTCGATGATCTCGTTGACGAGGTCGCGCGGGACTTCGGTGGTCAGGACTTCATTGCGATAGCCGTAAACGACCTCGCGCTGCATGTTCATGACGTCGTCGAAATCCAGCACGCGTTTGCGGCCGGTGTAGTCGCGTTGTTCGACGCGCTTCTGGGCGGTTTCCACGGAGCGGTTGAGCCATGAGTGTTCGAGGGCTTCACCTTCCTTCATGCCGAAGCGCTCCATCATCTGGGTCATGCGGTCGGCGGCGGCGAAGTTCCGCATGAGGTCGTCTTCGAAGGAGATGAAGAACTGCGAGCGGCCGGGGTCGCCCTGGCGCGAGCAGCGGCCGCGGAGCTGGCGGTCGATGCGGCGCGACTGGTGGCGCTCGGTGCCGATGACGAACAAGCCGCCGACTTCGGGGACGCCGGGGGCGAGTTTGATGTCAGTGCCGCGGCCGGCCATGTTAGTCGAGACAGTTACCGCACCGAGGTGGCCGGCTCCGGAAATGATTTCGGCTTCCTGTTGGTGGAACTTCGCGTTGAGCACCGAGTGCGGGATTTTCGCGCGCTTGAGCATGCGTGCGAGGGTTTCGGAAGCTTCCACGGACGCGGTGCCGACAAGCACCGGCTGGCCCTTGGCGTGGGCTTCTTCGATCTTGGCGATGACGGCGTTGAACTTCTCGCGGCGCGTTTTGAAGACCTGGTCGTTTTCGTCGATGCGGATGTTCGCCGTGTTCGTCGGAATCGGCAGCACGTCGAGCCGATAGATGTCGTGGAACTCGGCGGCCTCCGTCTCGGCGGTGCCCGTCATGCCCGCCAGCTTTTGGTAGAGGCGGAAGTAGTTCTGGATCGTGATGGTGGCGAAGGTCTGGGTTTCCTTCTCGATGGAGACGTCCTCCTTGGCCTCGACGGCCTGGTGGAGTCCGTCGGACCAACGGCGGCCGGGCATCTCGCGGCCGGTGTTTTCATCGACGATGATGACCTTGTCGTCCTTGACCACATACTGGACGTCCTTTTCGAAAACGCAGTAGGCCTTGAGGAGCTGGGAGATGTTATGGATCTTCTCGGCCTGCTGGTCCATGCGGATTTGAAGCGAGTCCTTGGCGGCGATCTTCTGCTCCTCGGTGAGCTCGCGGTCGGTGTCGATGTCGGCGTAGAGTGTGCCGAGGTCGGGCAGGGTGAAGGATTCCGGATCGCCGGGTGCGAGGAATTCGCGGCCGATTTCCATCAGGTCAGAGTCGTGGCCTTTTTCGTCGATGGTGAAATAGAGTTCCTCCTTGAGGGCGAAGAGCTCCTTTTTCTGCGCGTCTTGGTGGAAGGAGAGTTCGGCTTTTTCGAGCAGCTTGCGCATTTCCGGCTCTTCCATGAAGCGCATGAGCTGGCGGTTGCGCGGTTGGCCGAGCTTGAGTTTGAAAAGGTTGCGGCCAGCGGCAACCGGATCGCCGGCGTCGAGGAATTGTTTCGCTTCGGTGGCGAGGCGGTTGCAAAGCTCGGTCTGCTTTTTGACGAGCTGCTCGACGAGCGGCTTGTATTTGTCGAACTGATGGGACGACTGGGTGGATGGGCCGGAAATGATGAGCGGCGTGCGCGCTTCGTCGATGAGGATGGAGTCCACTTCGTCGATGATGGCGAGGTAGTGGCCGCGCTGGACTTGTTCGTCCTTGGTGGAGGCCATCCCGTTGTCGCGGAGGTAGTCGAAGCCGAACTCGGCGTTGGTGCCGTAGGTGATGTCGCACGCGTACTCGGCGCGGCGCTCCCACGGCGGCATCTGGTTTTGAATCGTGCCGACCGTGAGGCCGAGGAAGCGGAAGAGCGATCCCATCCACTCGGAGTCACGCTTGGCGAGGTAGTCGTTGACGGTGACGACATGGACGCCGAGGCCGGTGAGGGCGTTCAGATAGACTGGCAGGGTGGCGACGAGGGTTTTTCCCTCACCGGTCTGCATTTCCGCGATCATGCCGCGGTGGAGGGCGACGCCGCCGATGAGCTGGACGTCGAAATGGACCATTTCCCAGGCGAGCGGGCGGTCGTTGACGATGATTTCCGTGCCACAGAGGCGGCGGGCGCCGTTTTTGACGACGGCGTAGGCCTCGGGGAGGATTTTTTCAAGATACTTGGCGCGGGATTTCGGGAATTCCGGCTCGATGTCATGGAAGGCGGCCTTCGCGGCTTCGATAGTCTTGGCGGTGGCGAGAATGGTGGCGGGGAGCGAGGGGAATTCCTCGCGGAGCGGGGCGAAGCGGGCTTCAAGAGCCTCGGCGGTGGCGCGGAGTTCCGGGTCGTCCATGCGGTCGATAACCGGCTTGGCGGGGACTTCCAGGGCGTGGTAGCGGGCGAGGTGGGACTTCCATTTCTCGGTGAATTCGAGGAGTTTTTCAGCAGGCTCGCGCTGGAGCGCTTCCTCGATTTCATTGATACGAGCCACCGTCGGGCGAATGCGGCGCACTTCGCGCTGGTTCTTGCTGCCGACGATTTTTTGGAGGATCCACTTGATCATAAGAGATAGGGTAGGGGCGGTTTTACCCGCCAGAGCGAAGGCGATACACCAGCATTTCTGTGGGTGCAAGTCCTAGGAAGAGCAGGGAAACGGGGAGGTGACGGGTCAAATCGACATCGCATGGAAGCCGCCATCGACGATCATTTCGATGCCGGTGATGAAGGAACCGGCTTTGGCGGAAGCGAGCAGAAGCGTCGCGCCGATGAGTTCCTCGGCATTTCCGAAGCGCGAGGCCGGGGTCTGGCGGAGGATGTCGAGCACGCGGGACTCGTCGAGCACCTTGCGGTTTTGCTCGGCGGGGAAAAAGCCGGGAACCAGCGTGTTGACGCGGATGTCCTTGTCCGCCCACTCGCGGGCGAGGTTGCGGGACAGGTTGTGCACCGCCGCCTTGGAGGCGGAGTAGGTGAAGACGCGGGACAGGGGATTGAGCCCGGAAATGGAGCCCAGATTGATGATTGAAGCCGGGCGGGCCTCATCGACGAAGTATTGGCCGAAGACCTGGCAGGCGCGGAAAATCGCGGAGAGGTTCGTGTCGATGATGCGCTGGTATTCGTCCTCCGGGATTTCGAGGAACGGGGTGGGGGAGTTGGTCCCCGCGCCGTTGATGAGGATGTCCACCTGGCCGGAGCGCTCGAGTACGGTGTCGAGCAAGTGATGCAGCGAGTCACGGGAAGTGACGTCCACCGGGACAAAGTAGCCTTTGCCACCGTAGGACTCCACTTCGGCGAGGCGTTTTTCCGCCTTTTCGGGGATGCGACCGCCGAGCACGACCTCCGCGCCGGCGCGGGCGAGACCGACCGCCATCGTGCCGCAGAGTTCACCGGTGCCGCCGATGATGACGGCGGTTTTTCCGGACAGGTCGAAGAGGTCTTTTAAAAATGAAGCTGTCTGCATAAACGAAGTTTTGAGGGAAAGAGGTCAACTGCCAAGCATAGATTCGGGGATCGGTATTGCGGGACGCTCGCGCAAGGGCCAGGCTCGCGGGGTGACGCTAGCAGAGAAAATCCCCTGGTTGAGCACGGCTTCCCGCCGTAAGCGCTGGCTGGTCGGCGTGTCGGGCGGGGCGGACTCGGTGGCGCTGCTGCATCTGCTGGTGGCGGAAGGATTTCGCCATCTGGTGGTCTGCCATCTCGACCACCGGCTGCGTGGGAGGGCATCGACGGAGGACGCGGAATTTGTAAGGCGCTTGGCGGAAAGGCTCGGGCTCGATTGTGAAATTGCGACGGCGGATGTGCCCGCGCTGATGGAGAAATCCAACGAGTCGATGGAGACGGCGGCGCGCAACGCGAGGCACGGATTTTTCGCGACGTGTGCCCGGCAATACCGCTGCCCGCGTGTCGTCCTCGCCCACCACGCGGATGATCAGGCGGAGACGGTGTTGTGGAATCTGCTGCGCGGGTCGAAGGGGCTCAAAGGAATGCGTGCGGAGCAGAGCCTGACGACGAAATCCGGGCGGCGGCTGGAGCTCCATCGCCCTTTGCTGGGAGTTCGTCGGGCGGAGTTGGTCGAGTGGCTGAGCTTGCACGGCCAAGCCTGGCGGGAAGATGCGAGCAATGCGCAGCCTGTCGCGGTGCGCAACCGGCTGCGAAATGAAGTTATGCCCTTGTTGTCGGAAATCGCGAATCGTGACGTCGTTCCCGCCTTCGTGCGGGGAGCGGCGGATACGGCAGATGCTGAAGTTCTCGAAACGTGGGCGCTGGAGCAGGCGAAGGTGATGGACCCTCAAGGCCGTCTGCATCTTCCCGTGCTGCGCGCGCTGCCGGTGACCTTGCAGCGGATCGCGTTGTGGAGATTTCTCCAGGATCACGGCATCGGCTCGCTGGACCGCGATTTGATCGAGCGCGGGCTGGGTCTGATGGATGTGGAGAATCCGGCGGTGATCAATCTCCCGGGTGGCGGGAAATTGCGTCGGCGGGCAGGCCGCCTATGGCTGGATCGTTAGGCGGGATGCCGCCGCCGGGCCAGACCATTTCAAAATCGTTCGGTGGTTCTTCCGCCTGGCGGATGAGTCCGTTGGCGGTCATGGCGGACCACGGGCGGATGTTGCCGCCGAGGGTGTCGATGGCCTGCACGGTCCAGACGTTGCAGGTGCGGGGGACGAAGTAGATGTGCCGCGATTCCAACAGCACGCCGCCGCCCCAGCTGGAGGTGCCGCAGACGATGGGTTTTCCATCCGGTCCCTTGCGGCTGCAATCATTGAGAAACGCGGCGAGATCCCGGCCGCATTCGCGCGGGACGAGTTTCCGCCAGACGCGTTGGTGCGGGCAGACTTCGACAACGTTCCAGTTCGCCGGAATCAACTCCATCACCGAGGGAGTCGGTGTGAAAAGGGCCCGGAAAAATTTCCACGGCGTGTGCAGCCCCTTTTCCACATAGGCGGTGCGGTCACCCCAACTGAGACTTACGTATTTGGGCTTGCCGAAGCCCGTCGGCGGGATGAATCCGGACTCGAGGAGCCAGTCGTAAGGGAAGACCATCCCGGTGTGGATCTTGTCGGCGATGAGCCAGACAAGCACGTCAGGATCGCGGGCGGTTTCACCGGATACGGGCGCGGGTTTGGATACGGGTGTCCGCCAGGTGAGCGCCGGAGTATCAGGCAGACGGATCCCGCATGAGCTGGATGCGAACGCCGCGAGGATCAGTCCGGCCAGGTTTCCAATGAGCCGGGCGCGTGACATCAGGCCGGGAGGAACGAGCAGATGTATTCGCAAATGCCTTCGCTCACCTTGATCGTGAAGCCGCTGTTTCCGGCGACGTCGAAAGCGGATCCAGCCTCGATGGTGCGGACTTCGGAGGTGTCATCCAGGATGATTTCGCAGGCACCGGCGATGATTTCCATACGCTCCGGGGCGGCGGTGCCGAAATGGAATTTTCCCGGATAGATCAGGCCGAGGGTTTTCTTGGTGCCGTCGGCGAAATGCACGGTGTGCGAGACGACGCTGCCGTCGAAGTAAACATTGGCTTTGGCATCGACGGTGACGTTGGAGAACGAGGACATGGTGAGGTAGGTGGGGTTGGGAAATTGAGAATTATTCGACAGGCAGGCCGCTTTCCTTCCAGGAGTCCCATCCGCCGCCGAAGGTGGAGGACGAGTAACCGAAACTGGAGAGATGGCTGGCGACCGTGCGGGCGTCGGGGCAGGTGCGACTCGTGCAGTAAACGACGATGGTTTTCTTCGCAGCCAGCGCGGCTTTGATTTCCGCCTCCCGCTTGTCGATCTCCGCGTCGCAACCATCCTTGGGCAGGCTGATAGCCCCGGGGATGTGCCCGAGATGGTAGAAAAACCTAGGCCGCGCATCGAAGATGAGCGCCTCGTCGGATTGTTGCAGGGCGAAGAGATCGGTGAGCGAAATGGAGGTTGTTTTGCCGCGCCCGTTCAGTCGGGCGGGTTCCTTGACGACCGGTGCCGCGGATTTTTTCACCGACACTTCCCGCGCCGGCGGGGCGCAGGAAACGATCGCGACAACGAGGACCGCGGTGGCGGTTATGGACCGCAGAACGGTCATCACTTGACGATTTGAAGCAGCTCGACGTCAAAGACCAGCGTGCCGGCGGGTGCGCCTGGAGGTGGACTTTCGCCGTAAGCAAGTTTTGCGGGAATCCAAAGGCGGCGCTTTTCACCCTCGACCATCAGTTGCACGCCCTCGGTCCAGCCGGGGATGACTTGGTTCAGCGGGAAAACGATGGGCTCGTTGCGCATGATCGAGCTGTCGAAGAGTTTGCCGTCGGTGGTCCAGCCGGAGTAGTGGACTTTGACCTGGTCCGTGGCTTTCGGGTGGGTGGACCCGGTGCCCTTGGTGAGGACCTTGGAGGCGATGCCGGAGGCGGTTTTTTCCGCGCTTTCAGGAGCGGCGGCGACGTCTTCCGGGACAGCGGGTGGCTTGGGAGCCTGTTTGATACCGAGAAGTTCGACGTCGAAAACGAGCAGTCCACCCGGGCGGCCGCCGCCGGGGTTTTCGCCATAGGCGAGGTTGGCGGGGATCCAGAAGCGGCGTTTTTCACCCTCCACCATGAGTTGGAGACCCTCAGTCCAGCCTTTGATCACGCCGTTGAGCGGGAAACTCGTGGGT
>JBIHZT010000609.1:0-2785 GCA_044240265.1 Luteolibacter sp.
GATCTTCAGCGCGGTGGTGCAGAATGACCACGATTCGCCGAAGACGGTCAAAGTTTCACTCGAACTCGATGGCAACAACCTCGAAGCCATCGACGGCGCGCCGCAGACCGTCGAGATCGCCGCGAAGTCGGAAGCCCGCGTCGATTGGCGGGTGAAGGCGCTGCGCGAAGGCGAGGCGACGTTCCGGATGCGGGCGGATTCCGGCGACGATGGTGATGCTGTCGAGCGCAAGCTGCCGGTGCTCGTGCACGGCATGTCGCGCCAGGACGCATGGAGCCGCGTGGTCGAGCCGGGCGCGGATTCCGCCAGGATTCAAATCGAAGTGCCGGAACAACGGCGGCCGGATCAATCCAAGTTAACCGTCCGGTTCTCGCCCACCATCGCCGGCGCGGTGGTGGATGCGATTCCCTATCTGGCGAGCTATCCGTATGGCTGCACCGAGCAGACGTTAAACCGCTTCGTGCCCGCGGTGATCGCCCAACAGATGCTGCGCGATCTCAAGATCAATCTCGCCGAGGTGAAGGCGAAGCGCACCAACCTCAACCCGCAGGAACTCGGCAACGCCGCCGACCGCGCGGCTCAATGGAAACAGTGGCAGACGAATCCCGTGTTCGACGAGGTGGAGATGGAGAAGATGGTGGCGAAGGGGATTGAAAAACTCATGTCCATGCAGAACTCCGACGGCGGCTGGGGCTGGTTTTCCGGTTACGGCGAGGTTTCCTATCCGCACACCACGGCGGTGGTGGTGCATGGGTTGTTAGTGGCGAAGTCGAACGGCGCGAAGATTCCTGAGCAAATGCTCAACTCCGGCATCGGCTGGCTGCTGGCATACGAGCGCAAGCAGGTCGCCGCGCTGCAACTCCACGTCGAGCGCGAGGCGTTGCGCAAGGAGGGAAAAAAGATCAAAGGTGACAACCGCTATGAGAAACCGAAGTCGGATGCGGTGGACGCGTTCGTTCGGTTGGTGCTTGGCGAGGCAAAACGTGATTCGGAGCCGATGCTCGCGTTTCTCTATCGAGACCGTGTTGAATTGCCGGTATACGCCAAGTGCCTGCTCGGGCTGGAGGAGCACCGCAAGGGCGACGAGGCGCCGCGTGACGAGGTGATGAAGATGATTTCCCAATTCCTGAAGCGGGATGCGGAGAACCAGACGAGCTATCTCGATCTCCAGAATTCCGGTTATTGGTGGAACTGGTATGGCAGCGAGGTCGAGGCGCACGCCTGGTATCTCAAGCTGCTCGCTGCCGTGAAACCCCAGGATCCGGACACCCGTGGCTTGGTGAAATACCTCGTGAACAACCGGAAACACTCGAGTTATTGGGAATCCACCCGCGACACCGCGTTCGCCATCGAGGCCATTGCCAGTTATTTCAAGGCCAGCGGCGAGGACGCGCCGGAGATGGAGGTGGATGTGCTGCTCGACGGGAAATCGCTGCGCAAGGTTTCCATCAACCGGGAGAATCTTTTCACCTTCGACGGCACGGTCACGCTAACGGGTGATGCCGTGACCACCGGCAAGCATGACATCGAGTTGAAGAAATCCGGCAAGGGCACGCTTTATGCGAACGCCTATCTGGAAGTCTTCACGCTCGAAGACAAACTCCGCGCCGCCGGGCTGGAGGTGAAAGTGCAGCGCCGGATTTCCAAACTCATCGCCTTGGAAAAGGAAACCGAGGTGCCGGATTCCACGGGATTGATCGCGAAACAACAGGTCGAGCGGTTCCGCCGCGAACCGCTGGCGGATGGCGCGAAGCTTGCTTCTGGAGATCGCGTCGAGGTGGAGTTCGTGCTCGAAAGTAAGAACGACTACGAGTATCTGATTTTTTCCGATGCGAAAGCCGCCGGATTCGAAGCGCTCGACGCCCTGAGCGGCTACGTCGGCGGGGGTGGCCTGAACGCCTACATGGAGCCGCGCGACAAGACGGTGGACTTCTTCATCCGCGCCCTGCCGCGCGGGACACACACGCTGCGCTATCAGCTCCGCGCCGAGGCCCCGGGGATTTACAAGGCGCTGCCCGCCACGGCGGAAGCGATGTATGCCCCGGAGCTGAGAGGAAACTCGGAGGATCTGAAGCTGGAGATTTTGAAATAGGGGAGGGGACGTTCCTGCTTCAGAACGCATTGGACGACCCCGCCGGGATGTTCCAAGCTCCCGCCATGGCGAAGGTTTTGGTAGGACTCTCAGGTGGAGTGGATAGCGCGGTGGCGGCGGCGCTGCTCGTGGAGCAGGGTCACGAGGTGGCGGCGGGTTACATGAAGAACTGGATCAACGACGAGGGGATTCCGGGAGATTGCCCGTGGGAGCAGGACATCGAGGATGCGCACGCCGTGGCGAAATCGCTCGGCATCGAGTTCCGGGTCATCGACCTCATCGACTCGTATCGCGACCGAATCGTCGAGTATCTCATCGAAGGCTACCGCTCCGGCATCACGCCGAATCCCGACGTCTGGTGCAACCGCGAGATGAAATTCGGCGTCTTCCTCGATTACGCGCTCGCCCAGGGATTCGAACACGTCGCCACCGGGCACTACGCCCGCCGCCGGACCCTGAGCGACGGCTCCGCCGCCATCCTGCGCGGCGCGGATCCGAACAAGGATCAGAGTTATTTCCTCTCCCTGATGACCCAGCACCAGGCGGCGCACGCGCTTTTCCCGACCGGGGAAATGCTCAAGCCGGAAGTCCGTGAAGTTGCCCGCCGCTTCAATCTCCCGGTGGCGGAGAAAAAAGACAGCCAGGGAATCTGCTTCCTCGGCCAGGTGAAAATGAGCGATTTCCTCCGCCACT
>JBIHZT010000610.1:0-2782 GCA_044240265.1 Luteolibacter sp.
TTGTGAACCAGGCGGCGATAGTAGGCGTTGAGCGGCCGGATTTGAAGGGGTTTGCCGGTGGTTTTGACGCGCTCGGCGACGGCCTGGATCTCCTCTTTCAGATGGTCCTCCTGAATGGAGCGGAAATGCGCGCAGTCCACCTTGATGCGCTCGGCCTTGGGCAGGTGGCGGCGGAGGATGCGGTTGACGAGATATTGGAGGTCGTCGAGGCGGTCCCCATCCTTGCCGATGAGCGTTTCGCTGTCACCGGAGTGAATCTGGAGGCATGGCCCGTCGACGGTTTCCTGAGGCTCGATGGTGGCCGTGAAACCGAGGTGTCCGAGCATCGTGTCGAGGATCTTGGTCGCTGATTCCACCGTCGTCATAGGCGGAGTTTAATGACATCCCGCCCGCGGTCAATCACCTCAGGCGTCTTTGTGCTCGAAAAGTCCGCCAAGGTGGGCGGCATGCTCCGCAAGCCGTTGTTTCTCGGCGGCGGAGAACTCGTAAGGCGCGAATTTTCCGATCCCGAGCGTACCGATGACCTGCCCGGATTCCTTCAAGAAAATCGGCACGGCCAAGGAGCCCGAGACGCCGGTTTTCCGGGCATCGACCTTGGCAACTCCGCCGAGATCCTGTTGGAGATTGCAGAGTTCCACCGGCTCCCGGCTCTCAGCGGCAGCACCGGCGATGCCTTTTCCGAAGGGGATGGAGGAAATCTTGTCCAGCAGGCTTTCCGGTATGCCGATTTGGCAGACGAGGGTGAGGGTGCGCCGGCCGGAGACTGCCTGATGGAGGGTGCCGGTCTGACAGCCGAAGGATTCGAGAATGTCGGCGAGGATGTGGTCCCAGTTGGCGTGCGTGCTCATGGGTGGCAGGTTATCAGGTGTTAGTCATCCCGTCATCCGTCGATTGAGGCAAAAATTCGGACTTGGCAAGTTTTGGAATATCCGCCAAACCCATTGGCGCATGAAAAAACCCCATTTTCTGATACCCGCGCTGGCAATCAGTTTGCTGGCCTGCCTACAAAGCCCCGCCATGGATAGCAGAACCGAAGTGAAGGAAGAGATCTACGGCACCATGCCGGATGGTCGCGAAGCCAAAATTTTCACCCTTACCAACAATCATGGCCTGAAGGCGAAGGTCACCGAATACGGTGCGATCCTCGTCTCGATGGAGGTGCCGGACAAGTCCGGGAAATCCGCCGATGTCACCCACGGCTATGACACGCTGGCCGGTTGGCTGACCAACACTTCCTATTTCGGCGCGACCGTGGGGCGCTTCGGAAACCGCATCAAGGACGGGAAGTTCACGTTGGACGGCAAGGAATACACGCTCGCCACCAACAACGATCCCGGTGGCATCCCGTGCCATCTCCACGGCGGATTGAAGGGCTTCGACAAGGTGCTGTGGTCGGGCAAGCCCGTCGCGAACGGCGTGGAGTTTTCCTACACGGCGAAGGACGGCGAGGAGGGATACCCCGGTAATCTCTCGGTGAAGGTCACCTACACCCTCAATGATGAAAACGAACTCAAGTGGGAGGCGAAAGCCTCGACCGATGCCACGACGGTGCTCAACGTCGTCCACCATTCGTATTGGAACCTCTCCGGAGACCCGAACCAGTCGATCAACGACCACATCCTGACACTGAATGCCGATGGCTACCTGCCGACCGACGTCGGGCTGATCCCGACCGGGAAGATCGCCCCTGTGGCCGGGACTCCCATGGATTTCACCAAGCCGACGGTGATCGGCGAGCGGGTGGAGGCGGATTTCGAACCGCTGAAATTCGGGGGTGGTTACGACCACGCATGGGTGCTGGCCAAGGGCGAGGGCTTACGCCCCGCGGCCCGGCTGAAGGATCCTAAAACCGGGCGGGTGATGGAAGTCTCCACGGACCAACCGGCCATCCAGTTCTACGGCGGAAATTTCCTCGACGGCACCGCCACCGGCAAGAAAGGCGTGGCCTACGCCAAACGCACCGGACTCTGCCTGGAGACCGAAGGGTTTCCCGACGCTCCCAACCACGCGAATTTCCCTTCAGCCGTCCTCCGTCCCGGTGAGACCTACTCTCACACGATGATTCACAAGTTTTCGGCAGAGTGACCTCGTCGTCAACCGCTCGAATGATAGAAACCCGCCAGATGGGACAGTCAGGACTCCCGGGACACGTTCCGCTTTCTCCACCCTCTAGCAAGCCAAGTAGAAACCAGATATAAATATGTTGAATTCATTCATTGTCCCGTTCATCGCCTCAGTCAGTGGTAGCGGAGGTGGCACCATGGGAAGCGGCCTCAAGTTTGATCTCGATCCGGTCGATTGGGTGATCCTCCTCATCTATCTGGTGTTCGTCATCGGCATCGGCTTCGCACTGAAACGCCAGTCCAAAACAGCTGAGGAATTCCTGCTATCAGGCCGTTCGATCCCGGGCTGGATCACCGGTCTCGCCTTCATTTCCGCGAACCTTGGCGCGCAGGAACTCATCGGCATGGCGGCGTCCGGCGCCGAGTACGGCATCATGACCTCTCACTTCTACTGGGTGGGGGCGATCCCGGCGATGGTGTTCCTTGGTATCTTCATGATGCCGATGTATTATGGATCCAAGGCGAAGTCGGTGCCTGAGTATTTGAAAATGCGCTACGACGAGCGCACCCGCGTCTTCAACTCGGTCTCGTTCGCATTCATGACGATCTTTTCGTCCGGCATCTCGATGCATGCGCTCGCCGATCTGCTCACCACGCTGGTCGGGTGGAACTACTATGGCTGGCTCGTCGTCACTTCGGTGATCGTTCTCGCCTATGTT
>JBIHZT010000611.1:0-2781 GCA_044240265.1 Luteolibacter sp.
AGGACATCAGCAAATACAGCGCCGCCTCTCTCAGGTCCCAGCTTTCACTCGTCAGTCAGGACACCTTTTTGTTCTCCGACACCTTGCGCAATAATATCCGTTTCGCACGCATGGATGCCACCGACGAGGAAATCGAACAAGCCGCCCGCGCCGCCTACGCCCACGATTTCATCCTGGAGCAGCCGAAAGGATACGACACCCAGGTCGGCGAAAACGGCGGCAGCTTGTCCGGCGGTCAGCGTCAGCGGATCTCCATCGCCCGGGCATTTCTCAAGAACGCGCCCATCCTCCTGCTCGACGAAGCCACCTCAGCCCTCGACAGTGAGTCCGAGCAAAAAATCCAATTGGCCTTCGACCATCTCATGCAGGGCCGCACCACCATCGTCATCGCCCATCGCTTTTCCACCATTCGCAACGCCCGGAGAATTCACGTGATGCAAAACGGCCGGGTTGTCGCCAGTGGCTCCCATCAAGAGCTCATCCGCGACGAATCCAGCCTCTACGCCCACCTCTATCGCCTTCAATACGAGGAGAATGCGGTCACTCGCGGTTAACCAACGCGCCAAGCGAAATGCAGGGCGCTGATTGACCGGTCTTGACACCCCGATCCGTCCGAATACAACCCTCGCGAGATGTTTTCATGCGGAATCGTCCACTCGTGACTCATCCACCCCCCTCTTCAATCATTTCATGAAAATTCTGATCACCGGCGGCGCTGGCTTTATTGGTTCGAATCTCGTGAGGCAAATCCTCGACGAGACCACCCACCAAGTCATCAACCTGGACAAACTCACCTACGCCGGAAATCTCTCGTCCTTAGAGGGCTGCCTGGAAAATCCCCGTCACACGTTTATACAGGCTGATCTCTGCGATCCCGCCGCGCTCAACGTTCTATTTGAAACCCACCGGCCGGACGCCGTCATGCATCTTGCTGCGGAAAGTCACGTGGATCGCTCGATCGATGGTCCCGGCGACTTCATCCAGACCAATATCCTCGGCACCTACCATTTGCTCCAAGCGGCACTAGCCCACTTTCGTGGACTCCCGTCAGATCAACAGGAAACTTTCAGATTCCTCCACGTTTCAACCGATGAGGTTTACGGTTCGCTTGGCCCGAACGACCCCGGTTTTTCAGAAACCACCCCATACTCGCCTCACTCACCCTACTCCGCCAGCAAGGCTTCCTCCGACCATCTGGCGCGGGCTTGGCACGACACATACGGACTTCCCGTTCTGGTGACCAACTGCTCCAACAACTACGGACCATTCCAGTTTCCAGAAAAACTCATCCCGGTAGTCATTCTGAAATGCCTCCGTGGAGAGCCAATTCCCGTTTACGGAAAGGGCGAAAACATCCGTGACTGGCTCTATGTCGGTGACCATTGCTCCGCCCTTCGCACGGTTCTTGAAAAGGGAGCACCCGGTGAAACCTACAATATCGGCGGCAACAACGAGCAAACCAACATCGACCTCGTTAGGCACATCTGCACTCTGCTCGATGAGTTTCATCCCGGAGCCCAGCCATACGCTTCCCTCATCACCTACGTCACGGATCGTCCCGGTCATGATCTCCGCTACGCCATCGATCCGACTAAAATCCGCTCGGAACTCGGCTGGGAACCCCGCGAAACCTTTCAAACCGGCTTCCGCAAGACCATCCAGTGGTATCTCGAAAACCAAGTCTGGTGGAAGAATATCCTCGATGGCAGCTACCAACTCCAGCGCATCGGGCTCGAATCCTAAAACATCATGAAAGGCATTATTCTCGCCGGAGGCGCCGGCTCCAGGCTCTACCCACTTACCCTGGTGGCAAGCAAACAACTGCAGCCTGTTTACGACAAGCCGATGATCTACCATCCCTTGACCACCTTGATCGAGGGAGGAATCAAGGAGATCTGCCTGATTTCCACTCCACATGACCTGCCGCGCTTCGAGCAGCTTCTCGGTGATGGATCCCGCATGGGTATTTCCATCGAATATCGTGAACAAGCCAGGCCAGAGGGGATCGCTCAGGCCTTCCTCATCGCAGAGTCCTTCATCGGAAACGACTCTGTCACGCTGATTCTCGGAGACAACATCTTCCACGGCGCGGATGGTTTCGCCACCGCATTCCGGAATTTCACCCAAGGGGCCATTGTCTTCGGCTATCATGTGCATGATCCCGAACGCTACGGCGTGGTCGAGTTCGATGCGGCCGGAAATGCCATTTCGATCGAGGAAAAGCCGGCGGTTCCCAAAAGTCACTACGCCGTGCCCGGCCTCTACATCTACGACAACGAGGTGGTTACCATCACCAAAAATCTCAAACCCTCCGCCCGTGGAGAATTGGAGATCACCGCGGTCAATGTCGAATACCTCAATCGCGGCACACTCCGGGTCGAGAAACTCAACCGTGGCCTGGCATGGCTCGACGCGGGGACCAGCACCTCGCTTCATGAGGCCAGCGCCTATGTGCAAACGATCGAAAAACGCACCGGCACCAAAGTCGGCTGCCCTGAGGAGGCGGCCTACCGCTCCGGCATCCTGAATCTCGGCGACCTCGAAGCGATCGCCGAATCCATGCCCAACTGCGAATACAAGACATACCTCAGCGCGGTCGTCGCGGAAGGGAAGAGGTAAATTGAAAAAGCAGAAAGCAGAAAATAAAAATCAAGACCTAGTCAGTCCTCACCTTTAACCCTCTTGATTTCAGCTTTCCAAATTTCAGTTTTACTCCACATTTAAACTTTCAACTTTCAACTTTCAACTTTCAACTTTACCTCATGATCCTACTACTCGGAG
>JBIHZT010000612.1:0-2771 GCA_044240265.1 Luteolibacter sp.
AATCTGGCCACTGGCGTGGTGGTGCCGATGCCGACGTTGACGCCGCTGGTGACGCTGCCGCCAACAACGATGTTGCCACTCGCATCCGCGCGCAGACGCTCGGCGCCGTTGGTGTTGAGGGTGACCACTCCGTCGGCGGGTGAGAACAAGCCGCCGTCGACATCGCCCCCCGTGCCGAAAATGTGGCCGCCCGCGCCGGTCGCACTGATCGACCCTTCGACGCTGAGGCGGGCCGAGGGAGTGCTGGTGCCGATGCCGATCAGGCCGCCGCCGGGATTGAGCAGCAAGGGGCCGGTGGTGCTGGCCGCGCTGTAGGACTGGAGGGTGGCACGATTGTTGGTGGTGTCGAAGCCCAGCAGCACGCGCTCGTTGGGATCCGTATTACCACGGATGGCCAGCTGGCTGGCCGGGGTGCTGGCGTCGTCGCCCTGCAAGGTTAGCTTGCTGGTGGCGGGGAAGCTGCCGGTGGCACCGATGCCGACTTGACCGGACGCATTCCACAGCAAGGCGGTGTTGCGGGTGCCGGCCGCGTTAGAACCCAAGGCCCCACCCGCGTTGCCGTAGAGCACCGGCCCGTCAACCGAGACCCCGTTCCAAGTCCGGCCGCTGCCATACCAGCCGAGGCCGTAGTTGGTGGCGGTGCCGGATGTCGGCGTGATGGTCAGGTCGGAACCGCTGAGGATCGATTCGGCCACCTGGGAACGGAAAGCGAAGGCTGCCGAGGTGATCGCCTGGCGCGGGCTGATCGGGGTGTCGCCCGCGGTGATGCTGGAGTCGCCATTGTCCACCATGATTTCAATGAAGCGGGTGGTGGTGGCGGCGGTGAAAACCGTGTCGAGCGCGGGGCGGGTCTCGGTGGAAGCCGTGCCGGTGGCGGTGGTGCCAGCGCCCAGAAGCACGCTGAACTCGCCTTTGTAAATCGTCACCGTTTGCTCCTCGGTCCAAAGGCGGTTGCCACCCGTTGAGGCGTCATAAATCCGAAAGATGATCTTGCGGTTGATCGCCCCGGTCGCCCCGATCAGCGTCCCTGCCGAGTCGGCGACGACGCCTTGGTAGTTGATGGTGGTGGGAACAGCGGCAGTCAGCGATGCTCCGGAAAAGAGCAGGACGGCGAGGATGCGAGCGGGCGTTTTCATGGCAGTTAGGAGAGTGTTGGGTGAAAGGTGATGGCGGATGCTGTGGTTTGGATGTCTGCTTTTGAATTCCAGCGTTACTCCGAAAGGATTCCGATTTCCGAAACACGGCGAAGTTCGAAGGTGCCATCCAGCTGGATCGAGCTGCTGTGGAGGCCGGTGATGGTCTCCCGGTAGGTGCCTCCAATGACATTGCTGCCCCAGCCAGCCACGACCCCGCCGGATGGCGGCGTACTGGCAAAAGTGAAGGTGGCCGCACGGTTCACGGTGTAGCTTTCCACCCCTTCACCCACCGGCGCGAAGCGGGCATCCTTGTTGTCGTGGTCTGGATGGAATGAGTGGACAAAGGGGTTGGTCGGGTCGTTGTAAGGCAGCGAAATCGTACAGGCCAAGCTGCTGCCGATGGCGACGCTGCCGCTGCCCGTGATCACCCGCCCGGCGGGCAGATGCGCCGCAGAAATGCGCCTCGCGGATGCCAGGTCGGAAGGGTTCAACAAGCTCTGTGAGGTAGCGATTCCAAGGTCATTCGGAGCCACCGCCAAGGGGCCGAGATAGGCCTTGGAGAGCAGTTTGGCCACGCCGCCATCCGCCACGTGGAGCAGTGCGCGCAACTTGAAACGACCGGGAGTGGCCGTCCCGGTCTGGGCAGGCGGCGCGGTAATCGTCACCTTGGGAGTCACGGTGTAGCCTCCGCCGCCACTGGTGACGGTAAAGCCGGTGACCGACCCATTCGAGACCGTCGCAGTCGCTGTGGCCGGTTGGTTGCCGACGTCTGGAATACTCAGGCTCACCGTCGGCGGGTAGAAATAGCCAGATCCGGGGTTAGTGATCGTGTAACCCGTGACCGTTGAATTGCTAAGGGTCGCCGTTGCCGCCGCGGTGACCGCAGGAGCCGGCGCAGCCACGGTTACGGCAGGTGTCATCACGTAACTTGACCCCGCGTTAGTCACGGTGGGATAACCTGCTCCGGCGTTGGTCACGGTAAAACCCGTCACCACGCCGTTGCTGACCGTACTGGTGGCGGTCGCCTGCACCGGCGTGACGAAGACGCCACCACTCATGGTGATAGTAGGGACCGAGGTGTAGCCGCTGCCCACGTCGGTCATCGTGCAGCCAGTGACTGTACCATTGCTGATGGCGGCGGTGGCCGTGGCCGTGGTCCTCGTCGCCAGGGTGGTGATATCGTGCAGGGCGTAGCCCTTGAGGCTGAAAGTTCCACCAGAGCTTGCCTGGACGCTGATGTTGCCAATGGTATCGGTCGCGATCCATGTCGCGGCGCTGACGCAATTGCCGGTGAAATAATAATTCACCGCCGTGGCGCCCTCGACCGAGATGGCTCCCGGGACCCCATCACTGATCAGCTGGATGCGGTAGGTCTTGCCCACGGTCAGACCCGGAATAGTCAGTCCGGAGGTGGCATACGCCGTCACTGAGTTCACCTGGTTTTGCAGCAGGGCCTTGTACGCGCTGTCGGTGACGGTGCTGGCCGTCGTGGTGCTGGTGCTGTAGGCCAGCGTCGGATTGCCCGTGACGGTGAAGCGGGTCTGCGCGGAGCCCATGGCACCGAAGGTTAGGCCGTTACCCAGGGTGACGCTGCCGACGGTGGCCGTCGGCCCGAAGTGGTTCGCCTCCACCAGC
>JBIHZT010000613.1:0-2770 GCA_044240265.1 Luteolibacter sp.
CGGCTCGTCGAGCATCAGGAACTTCGGTTTACTTAGCAGCGCGCGACCGATGGCCAGCATCTGCTGCTCGCCGCCGGAAAGCGTGCCGGCGGATTGGCTTTCGCGTTCCTTGAGCCGCGGAAACAACCCGAAAACGTAGTCCGTCTGCTCCGCGATCCACTTGCGATCGTGCTGGAGATAGGCACCCATCTTCAGGTTTTCATGCACCGTCAGGTTGGCGAAAATCATCCGTCCTTCCGGCACATGGCAGAGCCCGCGGCCGACGATCTTGTGCGCGGGCACTTTGGAAATTTCCTGGCCGTCATACTTGATCGATCCAACGTTGGATTTCACCAATCCGGATAGAGCGCGCAGCGTTGTGGATTTCCCCGCGCCATTCGCGCCGATGAGCGTGACGATGCTGCCCTTCGGCACCTTCAGACTCACGCCGTGAAGGGCTTTGATCGCGCCGTAGGAGACGTGGAGATTTTCGACTTGGAGCAAGAGAAGAGTTGTTGAGAGTTGATGGTTGAGAGACAGAAAAGAATCAGGCTTCGCCAAGAAGTGAACGGCGGAGTCCGCTGAGCATTCGGCTTTGTTCTTCCGAGGCCGCATAGATGGTCTGAAACTCTTCGGCCGTGAGAATGCCCTGCCTGCGGCCAATATGAGATTGTGAAACCACCTCAAAAAGTGAACAAGTCGCGATTTCAATGAATCGGGCGAAGTCCTTGCGAGAGTTCCGGGAACTGCCCTCGGCGATATTTGAGGAGATGGAAACTGCGGCTCGCCGCATCTGGTTGGTCAGACCAAATCGCTCGTCCGAAGGGAACTGACGGGTGGTCGAATAAACGACATCCGCGAAATCAATGGCCTTCTGCCAGACATCAAGTTTTTCAAATCCGAACATGCTTTTGGTTTTCTTTCTCTTAACTCTCAACACTCAACCATCAACTCTCAACTAAACTGCCGCTGCTCCCAAGTAGGCTTCGATGACCTTCGGATGGCATTGGATTTCCTTCGGATTGCCCTCGGCGATTTTCACACCGTATTCGAGGACGGCGATGCGTTCGCAGATGCCCATGACGACTTTCATGTCGTGCTCGACGAGCAGGATGGCCATGCCGAAGCGCTTGCGGATGAACTCGATGAGATGCATCAGGTCCTCTTTCTCCGAGGGATTCATTCCGGCGGCGGGTTCGTCGAGTAGTAACAGCTTCGGCTGGGTGGCCATGGCGCGGACGATTTCCAAACGCCGCTGGCCGCCGTAGGGCAGGCTGGTGGCGGGTTCGTCGCGGTAGTCCTGGAGGGAAAAAACTTCGAGAAGTTCGAGCACGCGATCTTCGACTTCCATCTCGCCGGCATGGTGCGAGCGGCCGCGCCAGAGGGCTTCGCGGATGCCGTGGCTGCGGTGAAGCTGGGTGGCGGCGCGGACGTTGTCGAAGACGCTCATCGAGCCGAAGAGCCGGATATTCTGAAAGGTGCGGGCCATGCCGCTTTTGGTGAGCACGTGAGGTTTCACGCCGGCGGTCGGTTTTCCTTTGAACAGGATTCCCCCCTCCGTCGGTTGATAGACGCCGGTGATCATGTTGAAAACGGTGGTCTTGCCGGCACCGTTCGGGCCGATGAGGCCGATGAGTTCGCCCTCGCCCACTTTCAGGCTCACGTCGCTGACCGCCGTCAGGCCGCCGAAGCGGATGGTGACGTTTTCGAGTTCCAACAGGGGCTTGCTCATGACTTCACGGCTAACGGTTTCTTTTTCCGCTCGAAATTGAACAGCCCTTGTGGCCGCGCGATCATCATGAAGATGATGAGCAGCGCGTAGATGATCATCCGGTATTCCGCCACGGCGCGCAGGAATTCCGGCGCGAGGGTGAGCAGGATCGCTGCCAGAATCACGCCAGCGGTGCGGCCCATGCCGCCGAGGATGACCATGACAACGACTTCGAAGCTCTTCATGAAATCGAAGACCTGCGGGGTGATGGAGGTTTTGTGATGGGCGAACAATCCACCGGCAATGCCCGCGAAGAACGCGCCGATGACGAAGGCGGTGACCTTGTAACGGGTAGGATTGAGGCCCATCGAGCTGGCGGCGACCTCGTCGTCATGCACCGCGATGAAGCCGCGACCGTAGGTGGAATTCACGAGGCAGGCGACGACGTAGACGGTGAAGGCGGCGAGCGTGAAGGTCCACGTAAGACCCGTGAGACGGGGAATGCCGCTGAGTCCGCTGGCGGCTCCGGCCGCTTCGACGTTTTGGAAAATCACGCGGATGATTTCACCGAAGCCAAGGGTGACGATGGCCAGGTAATCCCCTCTCAAGCGCAGCGACGGCACACCGACTAACAATCCAGCGAGTGCTGCGACCGCTCCACCGGCGACGAGCGCGGGAAGAAACGCCCAAGGTAGCGCATCGGGGCCCATACTTTTTTGCAGGGCGAGCGTGATCATCGCGGAAACGTAGGCACCGACGGACATGAAACCCGCGTGGCCGAGACTGAACTGGCCGGTGTGGCCGTTGATGAGGTTCAGGCTGACTGCGAGGATGATCGCGATGCCGATGTCGATGACGACACCGCTGTAGTATGGGTTCATCTGGTCCGCTCCCATGCCCGCCACCACCGCGAGCACGACGGCGATGAGAAGAAGAAGGCGCGGTTCTTTTAAGATGGGAGGCATATTCTCAGACTTTTTCGATCTGTTTGGAACCGAGCAGGCCGGTTGGTTTTAAAATCAGAATGATGATGAGAATGGCGAAGGCGATGCCGTCGCGATACGTCGAAATGCCCGACAT
>JBIHZT010000614.1:0-2763 GCA_044240265.1 Luteolibacter sp.
TGCCACCGACAAGCCTGCTCCCGGAAATGCGCGGAGCGCAGCAGCGCTTGCGCAGAGTGGTGGACCAGCTCGTCGAGTCCTCCCGCATCGAATCCGGAGCCATTCAACCGAAGCCGGAATGGTGCGATCTGTTGGAGGTCCTTGAGCACTCTACCCAGCAGGCAGAGGATGCAACTGCCGGACATCCTGTCGATGTCACCATTGCCGAAGGGACCCCGCCGCTGGTTTGGCTCGATGCGGACCTATTGCTCGCCGCCATCGAGAATCTGCTGAACAACGCCGGTCATCACACACCCATCGGCACGCCGATCCATCTCAGCGCCATCATCAACCAAGACTCCCAGCTGGAAATCCGCGTCCGCGACGAAGGCCCCGGGCTCGATGATCCCGCCCGCGTGTTCGACCGCTTCCACCGTGGCGAGACGAGCCGCCCCGGCGGGCTCGGACTCGGGCTTTCCATCGTCCGCGGCCTGATCCGCGGGCTTGGCGGAACCAGCGAGGCACGCAATGCTCCCGGCGGCGGCGCGGAGTTCATCCTGAGAATCCCGGTCCGGACCGCCCATCAAATCCCTGATACCCCATGAGCCGCATCCTCGTCATCGACGACGAACATTCCATCCGCCGCATGCTGCAGGTTCTCCTGGAAGGTGCCGGGCACACCATGATTTCCGCGGACGATGGCTCTCATGGGCTTCACGCGCTGGCCTTGGAGAAACCGGATCTTCTCATTCTCGATCTGGGTCTGCCCGACATGGACGGCATCGAAGTCCTCCGCCGCCTTCGCGAGTGGACCGCCCTCCCGGTCATCGTCCTCTCCGCCCGCCCCGATCCCGCCGACAAAGTCAGCGCCCTCGACTTGGGTGCCGATGATTACCTGACAAAACCCTTCGACGCTCCCGAGCTCCTCGCCCGCCTGCGTGCGCTCCTGCGCCGCGTCACCCCGGCGGAAGAACAAGCCGTTCTTGCGATCGGCGATCTCACCATCGACCTCGCCGCGCACGAGGCCCGCGTCTCGGATCAAACCGTGCCACTCACCCCCATCGAGTTCTCTTTACTCGCCCAACTCGCCCGTCACGCCGGCCGCGTGCTCACCCACGCCCATCTACTCAACGCTGTCTGGGGACCCAAGGCCGCGGAGCAATCCCATTATCTCCGTGTTCACTTCACCCACCTCCGCCGCAAACTCCGCAGCGCAGGCCTGGCTGGTGAAGTGATCCGCAACGAACCGGGAATCGGCTACCGCCTTCTGTTGGATCGCAACTGAGGATGCTTGCCGCGACCGGTTGGATGGGATTGGACCGGCAACGGTCACGAAAACAACTCCCGGTCCAGCGAGCGGTATTGGATGGCTTCCAGAATATTGTTAGACCGGATCTCCATTGAACCAGCCAGATCCGCTAGAGTCCGCGCGACTTTCAAAATCCGGTCATGGGCCCGAGCCGAAAAGCCCATCTCCTCCATCGCGTGTTCCAGGTAGCCGGTGCCTTCCGCATTGAGCTGGCAGTGCTGCCTGACTTGGCGCGAGCCCATCGAGGAGTTCGTGGAGTTGGCGGATTTCCGGAAGCGGGCGATCTGGATTTCCCGTGCAGCCACGACGCGGCCGCGGATGGCTGCGGATGATTCTCCGCCGCCACCGTCCGAGGAAAGCTCGCGGAACGTGACCGGGGGAACCTCGACGTGAAGATCGATGTGGGAACAAAGATTTGCGTTTTCATTGCGGATCAATCATGATTTCCCCCGTGAAGAAAATAAACGATCCCGAAGGAAAGCCGTCGGCAGGGCCGTGGAAACGGTCCAAGAAGACTATTTTGGAAGAGTCGCAGTTGTCTGCGAAACTGCCTCTCGAAAAGCCGCAGCGGCGTAAAGCGGTATCGTATTTGCGGTTCTCTACCCCCGCCCAAGCTGAAGGTGATTCGGAGGGTCGCCAAAAGGACCTCGCCGCGCTTTATTGCGAGGAGAATGACCTTGAACTCATAAACGTGTATTTTGACCGTGGCAGATCAGCGCATAAGGGCATGCATCGGAAGAAGGGGGAGTTTGGCGACTTTCTGCGCGAAGTGGATGAGGGAGCGATTCCACCAAAAACGATCCTGCTGGTCGAAAGCTTTGACCGGCTTTCCCGTGAGCAGGTCCCAACCGCGCTGAGTCAATTTCTGGACTTGATCGAAAAGCACGAGATCGAATTACACATTTTGCAAGCTGGCCGAACACCGGCAATTTACAAAAAGAATTCGGTCAAAGATCACAATTTGATGTTTGCCATCATCGAAATGGGGCGCGCCTACGGAGAATCGGACAGAAAATCACAGCTGATCGGTTCGGCCTGGCAGGCTCAGCGTAATCGTGGTGTGCCAATTGGTCTGAAGGGAGGGCGCCCGATGGGTCGCCATCCAAGTTGGTTAATCTGGGAGCAAGGAAAGTGGATTGTGATTCCGGAGCGGGTTGCGGTAATCCGGCAAGTATTTGACATGTGTCTGAAACAGCGCCTTGGGCGCTACGAGATCGCTGTTCGTCTTTGTCGGGACAACGTTCATTACTGGAGCAGCAAAGGTGAGCATTGGACTTCCAGCGGGGTAAAACGCGTACTCTCGAATCCAGCATTGACTGGCCGACTTGACCCGCAAAAGAGCAAACATCCGGAAGCAGAGGCCATCGAAGATTATTACCCGCGGATCATTTCGGATGAGAAATATTTAGAAGTACAGAGGATTCTTTCGGCAAGGCAGTCCGGTGGTGGCCGACCTCGGAAGGTTCATCCAGAGT
>JBIHZT010000616.1:0-2756 GCA_044240265.1 Luteolibacter sp.
GCGATCGCAGCGGGCACTTGGAAATCCGTGAGCGCCTTCTTGGGATCCGCTCCGTTGTCGATCCACCATTTCAAAATCGCGACCTCCGGATCCTCGATGTCCGGCTTACCCTCGGGCGGCATGTGGTCCTCGTCTTCCGGGCGAAGTTCGATGCGCACGACGATGTTGCTCTCCGCCGATTTCCCGGGTTCGAGGCCAGGGCCTTCCTTGCCGCCCTTGACCAGCATTTCGTAGGTATCCATCCGGAATTTCCCCTTGGCCTTGCCCTCCTTGTGGCACTGGACACAGCGGCGTTCGAGGATGGGTGCGACGATGTCCGCGTAAACCAACTGCACGCCCGGCACCTTGTCCGGAGCGTCCGCCGGCTTGTCTTTTTCCTCACCCTTGGGTTTAAGCCCCAACACCTTCCGGATCGGATCCGGGGCGTAATCGGTCAAATAAGTTTCTCCATGGGTGATGGACGCACCGTCGTGACTGGTGAATCCCATTACTCCCACGCTGCCGAAAAGCAGCAACCGGTAAAACGCCGGATTTCCATCGAGAGCCACGGTCCACGCCTTGAAAATGAAAGTCACCACCGCCGCCACGGCGAAAGCCAGCCCACCCCACAGGTGACGCTCGACGAGAGCATTTCCCGCATACTCCACCCCGCCGTGATAGAGCAGAAACCCTGCGATCACCGCGACGATGGCGCTGGCCGCGCCGAAAAACAACGGAAACAGCGACGCGTCCCGCAAATCACCACGCCGCCTGCCGAAAACCGCGCCCAGCTCCTGAAACAGAATCAGCGCGAACACCCCGATCGGTAAATGCAGCAGCACCGGGTGGAAATGACCGAGAAACCGCACGAGATCCGGCATCTTGTCGCCATCCGGAGGACCAGCCAAAAAGGGCATCGCGACCAGCCCGCCGGCGGCGAGCATTCCGAAAAACGTCACGGCCCAGGGTTTCTTGCGCGGTGGAGCGGCGGGGTCGTATTCAGCCATAGATCGAGGGAATTACGGCCGACCGGTTTGGGATCTTCCAGCTCAATTTGAATTTTCGGAAACCGGCGCTAAGGTCGCCGCTTGAACATCCTCCTCACCGGCGCGAACGGCTACATCGGACTCAGGCTTCTACCGGCGCTGTTGGAAGCGGGCCACCGGGTCATCGGACTGGTTCGCGACCGCGGGCGGTTTCCGACTGCACGGTTCCAGGCGTTTCTCGACGACGGACGGCTCTCGCTGCTGGAGGGCGACATGCTCGCCCCTGACCGGCTGCCCGATGCGCCGCGGGAAATCGATGCTGCGTATTATCTCCTCCACTCGATGGGTGCCGGCCACGGCTTCGAGGAGCGCGAGGCGGCCTGTGCGCGGAATTTCAGCGGCTGGCTGGAAAAATCCGGCTGCCGCCGCGTGATCTATCTGGGCGGGCTGGTGCCGGCCGGGCCGCTGTCACACCACCTCCAGTCGCGCGAAAATGTGAACGCCATCCTCCGCGCCGGCACGATTCCGGTGACGACCTTGCGCGCGTCCATCATCGTCGGCTCCGGCTCCGCGTCATTTGAAATCATCCGGGATCTGGTGGAGAAACTGCCGTTCATGATCACCCCGCGCTGGACCGCCACCCGCTGCCAGCCGATCGCGATCCGCAATGTCATCGGCTACCTCACCGGCTGCCTCGACACGCCGGAAACCATCGGCCAGGAGCTCGACATCGGCGGCCCGGAAGTCCTGACCTACCGCGAGCTGCTCCGCCAATACGCGGAAGCCCGCGGGCTGCGGCGCTGGTTCATCTCGGTGCCGCTGCTCACGCCCCGGCTGTCGGCCGGCTGGCTGCACTTCGTCACCGCCACCACCCTGCCGCTGGCGAAATCGCTGCTCGAGTCGCTGCGCAACGAGACGGTCTGCCGCGACCACCGGATTGAAAAACTCATCCCTCAGGAGCTGATTTCCTATCGGGAAGCGATCCGCCTCGCCTTCGCGATGATCGCCCAGAACCTGGTGCCCTCGTCGTGGATCGACTCGCTCGCCTCCGGCCGGCTCGATCCGGATTTCCTGAGATCCATCCAGGTTCCCGAGCACGGCGTCCTGCGCGACCGGCAGGTCGTCCCTCTCGGCGCGGAGCGGGAAAAAGTGATCGACCGCGTCTGGTCGTTAGGCGGCCCCTTCGGCTGGCCGTCGATGAACTGGGCGTGGCGCATCCGCGGCTGGATGGATCTCGCCGCCGGCGGCACCGGGCTGCGGCGCGGCCGGCGGCACCCGCGAGAGCTGCGCGCGGGCGACGCGCTGGATTTCTGGCGGGTCGTCATGGCGGACCGCACCAGCGACCCCGCCTCGGCGCGGCTGATCCTTTACGCGGAAATGAAACTCCCGGGCGAGGCGTGGCTGGATTTTGAAATCACCGCCACCGAGCTCCGCCAGACGGCCACCTTCCGGCCGCGCGGGCTGATGGGACGGCTTTATTGGTATGCCATCCTGCCGTTTCACTTCCTGCTTTTCCCACGCATGGCGAAGAAACTGACGGACGGGTAATGCGGAAAATTGCCTCGCCCGATCTCAAAATGGCATGAAACTCGCCCTGTGAGAAACTTCATCCTGCTGGTGACCGCCGTCTGCATGCTCCCGCTCCGCTCCGCCGAACTCCCCGTCAAGGTCCTGATCGTCGATGGCTACGGCAACCATGACTGGCAGCGGACCACCCGTTTCATCCGCGGCATCCTCGGATCTGGCAAAAACTTCGAGACCACCGTGTCAACCGTGCCCGCCAAGACCGAA
>JBIHZT010000667.1:0-2746 GCA_044240265.1 Luteolibacter sp.
AATTTACTTTATTGGCTTTAACCTTTTAGAGGCCTTATTACCCTCCCTAGTGTCACGTTTTTCAAATCAATCAAAGGGAACTGCCTTGGGTATTTTTAATACCACCCAATCGATTGGTTTATTTTTTGGAGCAGCTATAGGGGGCTATTTAATTGATGTCCTTGGCGATATGGCGGTCTTTCAAATCAGCGCAGCGCTCCTTTTGTGCTGGCTTATAATTGCTTGGTTCATGGGCGAATTGCCTGCGAAAGTAGTAGATTCAAAGAATGCAGCAGAATTAAAAACATAACCTTTAGCAGTAATAACAGCAGTATTTTTCTTCGGGAGACAACATGGCTTCGGTAAATAAGGTCATCATCGTAGGTAACGTAGGACGTGATCCAGAAACGCGTTATATGCCAAGCGGCGACGCAGTAACTAATATTTCAGTAGCGACATCAGATCGTTACAAAGATAAGCAGTCTGGCGAAATGAAAGAAACCACAGAATGGCACCGTGTTGCATTCTTTGGAAAACTCGCAGAGATCGCTGGTCAATACCTCAAAAAAGGTTCACAGGTTTATGTAGAAGGTCGTTTACGCACACGTAAATGGACTGATGCTAGCGGCCAAGAAAAATACTCCACCGAGATCGTTGCAGAAACCATGCAAATGCTGGGTGGTAAGCCAGTAGGTGGCAGTGGTGATGGTGGTGAAAGTTATAGCCGTTCAAAGCCGGTTGAGAACTCTGCGCCAGCATCTTCCAATGCAGCATCCCTTGGCGCAATGGATGACGACATTCCGTTTTAAGGATTACGTTCATTTTTTTGCCCAAGATAAAAAGCCCTTTAAGAAGGGCTTTTTGTTTAATTACTAGTTTGCTTACTGCCTCGCATGGCGAGTATTTTCTGGCCAAGGCGCATTGTGATCAGTGCGGAAGGGGTTGATGTCCAGCCCACCACGTCGGGTGTAGCGCGCATAGACAGAAAGTTTTTCTGGTTTGCACTGGCGCTTGATGTCGGTAAAGATCGTTTCAACACAATGCTCATGAAACTCACCTTTTTGCCTAAATCCAATCAGATAGCGCAGTAAGCCTTCTTCCAAAATCGGGCGACCTTGGTAGCGAATTTGTACGCTCGCCCAATCTGGTTGACCAGTCACTGGGCAATTTGATTTGAGTAAATGGGAAACCAGACATTGCTCGATTGGTCCAAAAGATTCATTCACCTCCAGCAAGGCTGGGTCTGCAGATAAGCTGGGATCGATCTCGATATCAAGGCGATCCATCAGAACGCCAGTCATCTCCTGCATTCCTTTTTTGGAAACCGCTTCAGTTGGATTAATGCGGGTAGCAATCTTGCTGCCTGCCACTGCTGATAAATCAGTGATCAATTGCTCACGAACTGCTGCTTCATCTTCAAAGCGGGCGCTATTGAAACTATTCAGATAGAGCTTGAATGATTTGGACTCAATCATGTTTGGCGAATCAGCTGGAACCTGAAATTCTGCTAAGGCAATCTGAGGCTTACCTTTTGTGTTCAGCCAGCTAAGCTCAAAAGCATTCCAAATATCGACCCCTACAAAAGGTAGAGCTTGATTTGGTTGGATGTCGAGTTTTAGGCGATTCTCGGAGCGGGGAATGGGGAATAGTAAGCTTGGATCATATTGATCGGGATATGGCGTTGCTTGACCAAGTGTAAGTATGGACATTAGTTTTTAGGCTTGTTGGATACGCCGGATACGACGTGACCGGTTGGCGCTACTGAAGCAGCGGATTGGCAGTGACCCGTTTGATCATCAAAGAAAAAGTCTGGCTCGAACTCGCGGAGGAACTCGCTTTTGGAAAGTCCACCAAGGAACATGGCTTCATCCACATCAACACCCCAAGCCATCAGCGTGCGTATAGCGCGCTCATGTGCAGGTGCAGAGCGAGCGGTTACTAGGGCGGTGCGAATGCGCATCCCCTTTTCGCTAGTGGTGCGTTGCAAACGATGGAGTGCCTCTAGCAAAGGTTTGAATGGGCCTGGCGGCAGAGGGATTGCAGCTTTTTTACTTTCATGATCAACAAAGGCTACTAAGCCCTCACTCTGAAATACTTGCTCAGCTTCATCAGAAAAGAGAACGGCATCTCCGTCAAATGCAATGCGGATTTCGTTGGGATGAGACTCCGCAGTCTTACTGGATTCTGGATAGACGCGAGCCGCGGGAAACCCTGCATCAATCGTGGCACGCACATCATCTTCATTCGCAGAGAGAAAGAGATTGGCATGTAATGAGCGCAAGTAGTGATAAGGTGGACGACCTCTGGTAAATACACCACGCTCTAGATGAAGGCCGTGGTGCTCAGCAGAGCGAAACACGCGTAAGCCACTAACCGGGTCATTGCGAGAGAGAATCACCACCTCGACACGTTGCTCACCTTCTTCGTTGAAGGCTAGCAATTTCTTTACCAGTGGGAAAGCAACGCCTGTTTGAGCGGCCTCAGATAGGCGCTCCAACTGCAGCTTCATATAGGCGCTGTCATCAGTAGATTCGAAGATGCGATTCTCTTCCTCAAAATCAAATAGCGCGCGCGATGAAATCGCAACGACGAGTTTTCCGGTAAGTGTGTATGACATTTACAAATTCGCTCTGATGGATTAACTCTTATTTGAGAAAGAGGCGATAAGCCGGGTTATCGGTTTCATTCCAATGCGGATAGCCAAGTGATGCTAAAAAGTTTTGGAACTTCTTCTGTTCATTTTTAGGAACCTGAATACCTACTAAGA
>JBIHZT010000457.1:0-3711 GCA_044240265.1 Luteolibacter sp.
GGCGCATCATCTTCCAATGGGAAAACGCGGAAACGAAGAACGTCGAGCTCGTCAGAATCGAAGACACCCACTGAATCCAACCGGAAATGAAAACGAAACCAACCGCCATCCCCCGGGACCCCCTCAAGGTTCCGAAGCCAGTTTCAAACCCCGCTGCCGCCCTCATCCGGGACACCATCGCCCATCACGGAGTCACCCAGACCGAGGCGGCGCAAGCCATGAACATCAGCAAGGCCCAGCTCAGCGACGTGATTCGCCAGAAAAAAGGCGTCAGTGCCGGGATCGCCCTGCGGTTCCAATTTTGCTTCGGAGTGCCCGGCGATTTGCTCATCCGACTGCAAGGTCAATTCGATTTCCAAAAAGCCTATCACGGCAAAAACGGGAATCTGCGGAAAGAAGTCAGAGCCATCGCCTGAACGGTGTCCGCCTCTTGGGGTCAGTCCCCGCAATGAAACAAAATTGGATGGACGCGACGAAGAAGCTGCAAGAGAATCGGTCATGGCAAGGCCGTTGAGATTCCAGTATCCGGGCGCGATCTATCATGTGATGGCCCGTGGCGATGGCGGAAAGTCGGTGTTTGAAACCGATGATGACCGACTGGTTTTCCTGAAACGCCTGGAAGAGGTTTGTGGAAGTTGCGGCTGGCGGGTGCACGCATGGGTGCTCATGGACAACCACTTTCATCTATTGCTCGAAACGCCGCAGCCAAACCTGGTGGTGGGCATGAAGTGGCTGCTGGGCACTTTCAGTCAGGGGTGGAACCGTGCGCGGGCACGGCAGGGGCATGTATTTCAAGGACGCTACAAGTCGGTGCCGGTCAATGGCAGCGACGCAGACAGGTATTATTTCCGGATCGTTGCGGACTACATCCATCTCAATCCCGCGCGGGCTGGTTTTGCGGGTGGCAAGGCGGGCATGCTGAACGGCTATCGCTGGAGCAGTTTGGCATCCTACGCAAGTGGCAAGGGACCGCCGTGGCTGGAGATGGAGCGTGTGCTGAAATCCTTCGAATTGGCGGAGGATGGTCGCGGGCGGCGTGCCTACGTAGCCTGGTTGGAGGCGCGGGCGGCGAATGACGGAGGCGACATCGACGAGGCGGCGCAGGCAGCCCTGCGGCGGGGGTGGTATCTGGGAGAGGAAACCTTCCGGGATCGTCTGCTGGCGCTGGTGGACAAGGCGAAGGGAGTCAAGCCGCGGCAGCGACGCAAGGCCCAGGGCTTGGAGAAGGATTATGGAGAGGCGGATGCCGAGCGGTTGATTCAGGAATACGCGCCGAAGCTTGGTTTGGAAGTGGGGGAAGCGGAATTGGCGAAACTGCGGAAGGGCGACAAACACAAGGCGATCCTGGCGACAATCCTCAGGCGGCGGACGGCGGTGAGCGCCGAATGGATTGGCAGGCGGCTACAGATGGGGCATCCTGGCTCGGTGAGCCGGCAGGTGGGCATCGTGAAGCGGGACCGCAAACTGCAAAAACAAGTCAATCAACTGGAAGAAATGTGATGGTGCGGGGACTGACCCCAGAGATTGTTTTTGATGGTTAGATCTAGCGGAGCTTGCTTGTTCCACACGGCTTTCCAACCTTGCGGCGTCATCCGCAGGATACGGCTCTGCTGGAGAGCAACCGGAGCGGCGGATTTCGCCAACGGGGCTTCATGCCGCAGAGCTGCAGCGACAGGTCCGCCCTGCCGCTGCGGTTCGATTGCGCCCTAGCATCCCCCCATTGGCTTTATGCGGAAAACTCCGGGGGGTGGGGGCTGGCCCCCATGAAGCGGCGGAATGGTGCGAGCTTCCCCATCAGATCGTAGGCGGCTTAATCGGCTTAATCGGCTTAATCGGCTTAATCGGCTTAATCGGCTTAATCGGCTTAATCGGCTTAATCGGCTTAATCGGCTTGGTTTCCCAACCTTTGTCCGAGAAGGCCGGAAGCAGTCTCGGCTTGGCCGAGGTATCGAGCTGTCCAAGCTTCACATTGGCGTAACGCACTAGGATCAGGTCGCTGGTCTCGCTCCTTTCCAAGGCCACGTCCACTCCGATGAACGCCTCGCCCACATAGCCCCTGCCACCTTCCAACCCGATGAATCCCGCCGCGTCCACCCGCCGGACCTCTGCTCCTAACGGATACAGCCGCGGTTTGATGCGCTCGTCCAGACGCTTCGCTGAGGGGTGATAGACATCCGCAGGCATCCGCATGCCCAGTCCCTCATGCGGGCGCTCCTCGTTGAAGTCCTTGCGCCACCGGTCAAATCGCTGTTGCTGCGCATAGCCGTTGACACTCGGCGGACGGCAGCATTCCGCCTTCATCGTGCGGTGCATGCGCTCGTGACAACCGTTGTCCTGCGGGCATGCGGGCCGCGAGAACTGGACTTCGATACCAAGTCCGATCCACCACACGCTCAGTTTGCTCAGACCTCCCGGTCCTTGCGAGGCGAAGGGCGCGCCATTGTCCACCCGGATGATCTCCGGGATGCCCTGGCGGCGAAATAGCGCCCGGAACGACGCCTTTGCAAACGAGGTTCGCGCCTCCTCCAGCGCGTCGATTTTGAGGATGAAGCGGCTATGCAGATCTGTCACGGTGAGCGGATCACAGCGCTCGCCGTCGCCGGTGAGAAACCATCCCTTGAAATCGACTCCCAGCACGTGATTCGGGCGTTCCGGTGCGGTTAGTGTGCCGCGTTCTGCCTTGAAAACCGCACCTCTGCGGCGACGCTCGGCGACCAGACCATGGCGCTTGAGCACCTCGCCCACGGTGCTGACGGCGGGAGGCGATTCGAGTCCGTGTTTGGTCATCAGGATCTGTTGGATCTTCTTTGGCCCCCAGGTCGAGCGAAGCCGCTTCTCCGTGCAGATCAGCCGTTCGATCTCATCGGAGGTGCGACAGGTGACGGTTTTGGGTGCCCGACTGTGCTCCGCCAAACCGTTCATTCCACCGACGGCGTGGCGGGCTATCCACTTGTGGCCCGTCTTGCGGCTGACGCCGAAATCCCGACAAAGCTCCGTCATGGTGAAATGGCCACTCCCGGCCAGACTGACAAATCGCTGTTTTTGATCCATAGGTAACACGTTTTTCCAGGGCATGCGCCCAGACTAATGTGTAACCGATGTTCCCGGTCAGTTTGTTACCGATGTCCTCGGTTCATACCACTGCTGCCCGCCAACTGAATCAAAACCCGCCCGGCGGCCTGTCAGACCATCGAGAGCCGGGTTGCATAGATGCCATAGCCGCCAGATCTCTGGCGAAAATGCGAGAGGGGTTCTGTTGAGCGCTTATCGTGGTAAAAGGCACCGGGCAATTCAAGACGAAGGCCTCGGGGCATGCCGGAAGGCTTGCTAGGCGGGAAATTTGTCAAGATTTGCACACTGACCCCATTTCCCACGCAGCGGGATGTTTGGTGGTGCGGAGCGACGATTTTCCGGGAGGGTGTTTTGCTGGTGGCGAGTTAGAATTTTATTATTTGTGTATCTCGTAATTTGAAAATGCTCTAGCTCAGACTACTTGCTTAAATAAAAAAGGACAATTTTGACATTTTGTTCGGCAGGATGATTAAATGTGAAGCTTACACCATAAGTTTTACCATCTTCAAAAGCTTCGCTCGATATTTTCAACATGTAAGAGATGGCGGACCGCCTATCCCAATTTGATTTTTCAAAATCATCAAAATGGTATATTTTTTTATCCCCGTCTGACAAACGAGTAATCACAACAGAACCTCC
>JBIHZT010000617.1:0-2736 GCA_044240265.1 Luteolibacter sp.
TCAGCGGCGTCATCACCCAGCAAAGAATCCACGTCACCGGCCTCACCAAGGACGGCGGCGGCACCCAGACGCTCACCGGAGCGAATGATTACAAAGGAGCCACCACCATCACCGGCGGCACCCTGCAAATCGGCGATGGCGGCACCATCGGAACGCTCGGCTCCGGCGCGGTCACCATCGAAAGCGGAGCCTTTCTGACGATCAATCGCAGCGATAATTACGGCACCGTTTCCGATCAGAGCTTCAGCGGAGCCGGCACTTTGGTCAAAGAGGGCACCGGTGAGCTGGTGATCAATGGAACCTTCAACGCGAACAACTCCGTTGCGAACCTCCAGAACCTCACCATCAACAACGGTCTTGTCCGCACGGACAACTTCGGCCTTTGGAAGAGCGATTTGAATCTCACGGCCACCGGTTCCGGCATCCTTGAGCTGTGGAATACCAGTGCCTCGCTGGGAACCCTGAACGGCAACGGCACCGTGCGCAACACGGTCAACTTCGGCAACCCCGTCACGACTCTCACCGTCGCCGCAGGTTCGTTCTCCGGAACCATCACCGACAACGGCGGCGGAACCACCATCGCCCTCCTCAAATCCGGAGCCGGCACGCTCACCCTCTCCGGCGCGAACAGCTACGGCGGTTCCACCTCGGTTGAGGGCGGCACGCTCGCGGTGGTCGGCAGTCTGCCCGCCGCAAGCACGGTGACCGTGGGCAGCGGCGGCACTCTCAACCCCGGCACGGTCGGGGCCACCGGCATCCTGAATGCGGGAACCACCAACATCGCAGGCACCCTGGCCATCGACCTGGATGCCACCTCGTCCGATCGCCTCGTCGTCACCGGCGACCTCGACATCTCCGGCTCCACGCTCGCCATCAATCCCTTGGCCTTACCCGCCGCCACCCCCTATACGGTTGCCACCTATTCCGGCACACTCACCGGGAGCTTCGTGAGTCCGCCGTCCGGCTACACCATCAACTATGGCACGGGAACCAACAGCGCCATCACCCTCACCAAATCTGACTCCGACTATGACACTTGGGCCGGTCCTTCCGGCTACAATCTCAGCCAGGGATCCTCTGGCGACGACGACAGCGACGGCCAAACCAACTTCGAGGAATACGCCTTTGGCCTGATCCCGAACAGCGGTTCGTCGGTCAATCCGATCACCAGCCAGCTCAGCCAGCTCACCAAGAAATTCAGCTATACCCGCCGCAAGCCTTCACTCGGCACCAACCTGACCTACTCGGTTTGGTTCTCCGAAAATCTGGTTGGCTGGACCAAGGACACCAGTGCCACCGAAGGCACTCCCGTCCCCAGCGGCGACAACGAAACCGTCGAAGTCACCCTCTCGGCCCTTCCCGGAAATCCGCTGCCCGCCAAACTCTTCATCCAAGTCCGCGCCAACTGAACTCCAACACCAAACTCTTCGGTCGCCTCCAAGTGGTGAAATAACCAGGCCCCGGTGTTTCGTTAAGAAAGAAAAGAACGACCCATGCGCGGTGCCCTCTCCTTTTGACTTCCGACTTCTTCATTCAGCTTTCACTCCGGTGGGGACAAGTGGGCGCGCCCGGCCCGGCTTCCTAAGACTACGCCGGGCAAGCCGCTCACGCCCTACCGGTTTTCCACTTTGCCTCTGGAGGGAGGCAGCCCTGGGCGGCGTGCGGTTATTGGATTTTCCGCGCGCCGCCCATCTTTGCAACACGTCACATACCAAGCCACCCATGCCACAAACCCATGCCGTCTGTAGCGGCGCGGCTATGCCCGCCGAACTTTCACAGCGCGGGCGAGGTGCCAATGAAATGCTTCGCGCTGGTTCACCGGCATCGACGCTCACAGAGCGACGCTACAAGCATCTCTGGAGCTTCCTTCTTTTCACATGGTTGCTGGCCTGTCTCACGGCAAGCCCGCTGCAGGCCCAGTATGCGATCCCCGGAACCATCGAGGCGGAGAATTATTCGGCGATGGCGGGAGTCCTGACGGGGATGTCCTCTGAAGGAACCGCTGTAGGCTGGCTCGACGCTGGGGATTGGATGGATTACGCCATCAATCCAAGCACCGCCGGCACCTACACGGTTGCGTTGAGAGTCGCCAGTCCCGCAGGTGGCGGATCTGTGCGTATCTTGTCTGGCTCGACCGAGTTGGCCATCGTCAGCGTCCCTGTGACCGGCGGATGGGATAGTTGGACCACCGTTTCAAGCACCCTCAACTTGGTGGCTGGGATTCAGACAATCCGTCTCGAGGTTGCCTCGGCCGGCTGGAATATCAACTGGATGAGTTTTGCGGGTCCTGTCTTCCCTTGGGATAACGGTTCCGGCTCGGGCAACTGGAACACCAGCGACACCAACTGGAGTGGGCGCGCGTGGACCAATGGCTCCGGCAATCCTGCAGGTTTTACGGCGGTGGGCGGAGCCATCAATCTTTCGGCCATCGTGGCCTCGGACGTTGGTTTCGGCGCCGCGTGGGCCAACATCCCCAATGCCAGCTTCAACGGCGGCTCCCTGCAGGCGAACAGCCTGACGGTTCAAGGCATGTCCAGCAATACGGGCGGCCCGAATCCGACCCTCACCTTGAACGTGCCGACGGTGTCCGTGAGCGGAGACATGGCGGTCGGCCGGGCAAACCTCAGAATGGAAAGCGGCGAGGTCATCGCCAACCGCTTGGTGACTGCCGCCGAAAGCCCGGACTACGGCACGCTGGCACTCACCGGGGGCACCTTGCGGCTGACCAACGGTCTC
>JBIHZT010000618.1:0-2723 GCA_044240265.1 Luteolibacter sp.
GCCCCGTGGCGGTGTGGGCGGCGGTGTTCTTGTATATCATCCGGATGTTCGCGATCACGGGGTTCTATCACCGGTATTTCTCGCACAAGACGTTCAAGACCTCGCGCTTCGTGCAGTTCCTCTTCGCGGTGATCGGCAACAGCTCGATGCAGCGGGGGCCGCTGTGGTGGGCCGCGACGCATCGGCACCATCACAAGCACTCGGACCACGAGGAGGACATCCACTCGCCGGTCGTCAGCGGGTTCCTCTGGTCGCACATCGGCTGGCTGACCTCGATGAAAAACTTCCCGACGGCCTATAAGAGCATCCCGGACCTGAGCAAGTACCCGGAGCTGGTTTTCCTCAACCGCTACGACCAGACGGTGCCCTTCGCCTACGGGCTGCTGATGCTGGGGATCGGCTGGGTATTGGAAACCTTCTTTCCGGCGTTAGGAGTCACCATCGGCCAGTTCTTCATCTGGACCTTCTTCATCAGCACCACCGTCCTTCTCCACGGCACGCTGTTCATCAATTCCCTCGCCCACGTCTGGGGCAAGCGCCGTTACGAAACGGATGACGACAGCCGCAACAGCTGGCTGCTGACCTTCATCACGCTGGGCGAAGGCTGGCATAACAACCACCACCGCTACCCGCACTCGGTGCGGCAGGGCTTCCGCTGGTGGGAAATGGACCTGACCTATTACGGGCTCAGGATGTTGTCGTGGACCGGATTGATCTGGGATCTGCGGCCCGTGCCGCGCGCCGTGCTGGAAGAAGGCACGGCCGGGCGCTCGTCCCAACAGAATCCCGCATGAGCCGCCAACGCATCGCGATTGTGGGATCCGGAATCTCGGGGATGGCCTGCGCCCACTTCCTGGGCCGGGTGCATGACGTAACGGTCTTTGAAAAGGACGACCGGGTGGGCGGGCATTCCCACACGGTGATGGTCGATGAGGGACCGAACCAAATCCCGGTGGATACCGGATTCATGGTTTACAACGAGGTGACCTATCCGCTGCTGACGCGCCTATTCCGCGAGCTGGACGTCACCACCAAGCCGACCTCCATGTCCTTCAGCGTGAAACACGCCGCCGACGGGATCGAGTTCAACGGCGGCAGCCTGAACCTGTTATTCGGCCAGCGCAAAAACCTCTTCAGCCTGCGATACTGGCGGATGCTTACCCAGATCAACCGCTTCAACCGCGAGACCGTCGAGGAGCTGGCGAATCCGGTTTTCGGCGACATGTCGCTGCGCGAGTATGTGAAGACGCGTGGCTACGGGAACGATTTCCTGCACTGGTATCTCTCGCCGATGGCGGCGGCGGTGTGGTCCAGCCCGCCCGAGCGCATCGAGGAATTTCCGGCACGGACCTTGATGCGCTTCTGGCACAATCACGGGTTCCTCGGTCTGGACACGCAGCATCCGTGGCGCACGGTGTCCGGCGGCTCGCGGAAATATGTTGAAAAATTGATTCGGCCGTTCGAGCAGAACATCCACCGGGGTGCGCCTGTGAGAACCATCACCGGTTCCACGCTGGTGCTGGATGACGGGACATCGCGCGATTTCGATCGCGTGGTGGTGGCCGCGCATGGCGACCAAGCGCTCCGCATGCTGGCGGATCCGACGGAACTGGAAGCCGACCTGTTGGGCAAGTTTCACTATCAGGCAAACGAGGCGGTGCTCCACACCGACCCGCAATTCATGCCGCGGACTCGCCGGTGCTGGGCGGCGTGGAACTACCGGATCGACCGCAGTGCTGACGGCGGGAACCGCTACTCGACGCACTACTGGATGAACGAACTGCAAGGTGTCTCGGACAAGGAGCAATATTTCGTTTCCATCAACCCGCCGTCGTCGCCCGCCGCGGGATCCATCAAGCGGAGGCTGGCTTACGAGCATCCTTTGTTCGATCTAGCAGCCGTCGCCGCGCAGGAACGCCTGCCCGCGCTGCACGCGGCGGGCCGCGAAACCGGACGTTATTTCTGCGGCGCGTGGCAGCGGTATGGCTTCCACGAAGACGGATTGTGGTCGGCGGTGAACGTCTGCGCGGAAATTCTCGGAAAGGACCCGTGGTCATGAACTCGCTCTACGAATGCTCGGTGGCGCATTGCCGGTTGAAGCCGAAGAGGCATGCCTTCGACTATCGGGTCTTCATGTTCAGCGTGGATCTCGACGAGCTTCCCGGACTTCGCCTGTTCGGATTCAGCCACAACCGGTTCAACTTGTTTTCGATCGACGACCGGGATCATGTCGCCCTTGGGCAGCCGGGTGGAATCCGGGGAAATCTCATCGCGTGGCTGACGGGGCAGGGGATAGATAGTCCGGATGACGTCCGGATCCGATTGGTGACTTTCCCGCGGGTGCTCGGTTATGGGTTCAATCCGGTTTCGTTTTTCTATATCGACTCCCGCGATGGCAAGCCGCTCGCCGTGGTGGCGGAGGTGGTGAATACGTTTCGGGAAATGAAGCTGTATGTCATCCAGGCCGTTGGAGCGGACGGGCTGTGGCATCGCCGGGTGGCCAAGGATTTCTACGTCTCGCCGTTTTCCGATCCCGGGATGGAGTTTGATTTTACGCTCGGTGCTCCCGCTGAAAAATGGCGGGTGAACATCGATACCTATGATGCCGAGGGGCGGGTGCTGCTCAGTTCCATCCGCGGCGAGCAACGGGAGCTTTCCTCCGCGCGGCTCGTTTGGTATGCCTTCAAGTATCCGCTGTTGTCGCTCCGCATCATCGGATTGAT
>JBIHZT010000086.1:0-9642 GCA_044240265.1 Luteolibacter sp.
AACAAACCAATTTCCCTCCTTCAGGTGGAGCGCGTCCTTCGTTTGAGCACCCGCCAGGCTGAAACGGCCCTCGAACTGGACCGGAACCGCACGCGACTGCGCCTGAAGATCGCTCATCCTCTTCGACAGATCGTCTTCGGATAGGGGAGTGAGAGAGTCGAGTGCGCCCGAGAGGATCAGGTCCAATCTTTCCGGCCGCACAAACTGCAAGGCTCCGGCGCAGTCCTCTCCCACCTGTTTGATGACATCGAAGGGGTTTCTCGGTGAAACCTGGAATCGTTTTCCCCACGCTTCAATCACTGCGGGATTGTCCGGGAGCAAACCTTGAAGAAACGGCCGGATGCGCTCGTCGGGATGAACTTTTTTCTCAAGTGGCAGCGAGAGCGACGCCGGGAAACTTTGCGATCCAAATTGCCATGATTCCTCATAGTTGAGCGAAATTTCGTCCCGCTTCCGATCATACATCACGGTGCCGACCGCAATGTCGGCATAAAGAATGTTGAGGATGTCCAGGTTCATCCCAAGGGCCCTTTTTCGAATGGATTTTTGTTCAACAAACCGGCTTCGAGGCTCAGGTCCAGCGCCCGCAACGTTTTCAAAACCAGCCCCAGCTCCACGGTTTCCTTTCCCTTTTCAAACTGCCCCACCCACAAGCGGCTCACACCGACGTTTTCCGCCAATCGGCTCTGCGACCAGCCACGGCGTTTCCGCTGGTCCCGGACCAGTTCACCAAGCGCGCCGACTGTTTTGATTCGCATCGACGTTTGGATACATTTGCATGCGTTCAATTGCAATACGTAAATTGCATTCGAACGAATGCAAAATGGATCTTGCATACGTTCATATCCAATAAAGTGCCGCCCGCACCCAGTGGGACGCCCCGGAAATCGACGGCTCCGTCATGGTGGCCGAATCCATACCCGTCGGCGAACTCGTGGAGGTCACCATTGGCGACTGGCACGGATATGATCTTGTGGCGGCCAGTTAATTTATAATAACACCCAACAATACACCTGAGCCTGCCCACCAATCTCGTCACCATTTATCCCTATTTCAAGATCCAGCCCGGCAAGGAGTCGGAAGCCCAGGCCATCATCGAAAAATTCGTAGCGACGACCCGCGGTGAGACCGGTTGCCTGTTCTATGAATTCAGCGTTCTCGGCGATCAGGTGTTTTGCCGGGCAGGCTACGCCGATGCGACCGCCACGTTGCATCACCTCGAAAACGTCGGCGCGGTCATCGCGGAAATGCTGACGATTTCCGAATTGACCCGCCTGGAGTTCCACGGCCCGGCTGCGGAAATCGATCAACTGCGCGAACCACTGGCGCACTTGAGTCCCGCCTTTTTCGTCCGGCGCTGCGGAATTGACCGTTGATTCGATAGGTCCACTGCGTCGTAGGCCAATACGCTGGCAGTCACCCTCGACGACTGGCGCGGGTATGATCTCACTCAATCGGCTGAATCGGACGCGGCACTCGCGGGGTTCCACCGGATTTTCCGTGTGATCCGGCGCGATCCGTGCATCTTCAGCGGCGTGTCGTATCTGGAAATCAAAGACCTCCACACCCATTTCACCCAGCGCACCGGCTCGCTTTTTTCGCCCGGCAAACACGTCGTGCGGGCGGTGGGCGGGGTGAGCCTGACACTTGAAAAGGGTGAAATCCTCGGCCTCGTCGGCGAATCCGGCTGTGGGAAATCCACGCTTTCCCGGACGATCATGCAGCTCATTCCCTCGACGTCAGGCTCGGTGATTCTCGATGGCGAGGACCTCTCCAAACTCTCCTCGTCGCAAGTCCGCAAGCGGCGGCTGGATTTCCAAATGGTTTTTCAAGACCCCTACGCCTCGCTGAATCCGCGGATGACGATCTTCTCCACCCTCGCCGAGGCCGTCCGCCAACGCCATCCGAAGCTCAAGGGCGACGCCCTTTTCAAACGCGTGGAGACGCTGATGGCCACCGTCGGCCTCGACGCGAAGGTCATGCGGAAATACCCGCATGAGTTCTCCGGCGGCCAGCGCCAGCGCATCGCCATCGCCCGCGCGCTCGCCCCGGAGCCGAAGCTGATCATCGCCGACGAACCGGTGTCCGCGCTCGACGTGTCCATCCAGTCGCAGATCCTCAACCTGCTCAAATCGCTCCAGAAAGACCTCGGGCTGACCATGATTTTCATTTCCCACGACCTAGGCGTGGTCCACTACATCGCTGACCGCATCGCTGTGATGTATAAGGGGAAAATCGTCGAGTCCGGCCCCGCGGGAAAAGTTTTCCACGAGCCGCAGGCGGATTACACCAAACGCCTACTCGCCTCGATCCCGAAGCTGGCGGCTTGCAGTTAGTTTCTGGTCTGCCCGTCACCCCGGACCCGGTATTGATAGCTGGTGAGCTCGCGCAGACCCATCGGCCCGCGGGCGTGGAGCTTGTCGGTGGAGATGCCGATTTCCGCGCCGAAGCCGAACTCGCCGCCGTCGGCGAAGCGGGTGGAGACGTTGTGGAAAACGCAGGCGGAATCCACCTCGCGTAGAAAACGATCCGCCGCCGCCTCGTCGCGGGTGACGATGACGTCGGTGTGGTGCGAGCCGTATTGGTTGATGTGGGAAACGGCGTCTTCGAGCGAGTCGACGATTTTGATGGAGAGGATGAGGTCGAGGTATTCGGTGCTCCAGTCCTCCTCGGTGGCGGGGACGGCGTCTGCCAGAATGGCGCGGGTCCGCTCGCAGCCGCGGAGTTCGACGCCTTTCGCACGGAGGGCGGCGGCGACTTTGGGTAGGAATCCTGCGGCGATTTCCTGATGGACAAGCAGGGTTTCCAGCGCGTTGCAGACGCCGCATTTGTGGGTTTTGGAATTGACGGTTAGGGAAACGGCCATTTCGGGGTCCGCGTCCTTGTCGGCGAAGAGGTGGCAGATGCCGTCGTAGTGCTTGATGACCGGCATGCGGGCGAGCGAGACGACCGTTTCGATGAGACCCTTGCCGCCGCGCGGGATGATGAGGTCCAGCCATTTGTCCATGCCGGCTAGCACGGCGACGCTCTCGCGATCGGTGAACGGGATGAGCTGGATGGCATGCTCGGGCGCGCCGGCCTGCGCGAGGGCCGCGGCGATGGCGCGGTTCGAGTGGATCGCCTCGCTGCCGCCGCGGAGAATGGTGGCGTTGCCGGTCTTGAAGCACAGCACGGCGGCGTCGGCAGTCACGTTGGGCCGGCTTTCGTAGATGATGCCGATGGTGCCGATGGGCACGCGGATTTGCTCGATGCGGATGCCGTTGGGGCGTTCCCAAGCATCGAGCACCTGACCGACGGGGTCTGGCAGCGTGGCGACCTGGTCAATGCCGGCAGCCATGGCTTCGATGCGTTTTTCATCCAGCATGAGCCGGTCGAGCATCGCGGAGGACAGGCCTTTTTCCTTCCCGGCGGCGAGGTCCAGGGCGTTGGCGGCGAGCAATTCCGGCGTCGCCCTGCGGACCGCGGCGGCCATCGCGCGGAGGATCGCATTTTTCTCGTCGGACGAGAGCAGGGCGAGCTTGTAAGCGGCGGCGCGGGCCTGGCGGCCCATTTGGTGGATGGTTTCCTGAAGGACGGACATGGGACAGAGTGCGCAAAGGGTAATCCGATCGAAATCCGACTCAAGGGGCAATTCCTGGTGCCCTACTCTCCGCCCTTGAACCGGGGGTCCACTGCCGCCATCGTGATCCCACGATGATCGTCCGTTGGCTCCTTCCCCATCTCGCGTTCGCCGCCCTTTCCGTCAGCTTCGCTTCCGAGTTCACTCCGGTCGCGGACCGGCCGAAGATCCAGTCTGCCGCCGTCACCGAAGCCAGCGGACTTGCCATTTCCCCGACCCGTCCGGACCTCATGTGGGTCATCAACGACAGCGGCGGCTCTCCTGAAATCCACATCGTCGGCACGGATGGCGGCGATCATGGAAAAGTGAATGTGAAGGGTGTTAAAAACATCGACTGGGAGGATCTCACCTCGTTCACCCTCGACGGAAAGGCCTATCTCCTCGTCGCCGACACCGGCGACAACAACGCCAAACGCGAGACCCGCACGTTCATCATCCTCCGCGAACCCGCGCTTCCCGCCGCAGGGGAAAAACTCGCCGGAACCGTGTCTCCCGCGTGGCAGATCCAATTTCGTTACGCCGGCGGTCCGCGCGATTGCGAGGCGGTCGCCGTGGATGCCAAGGCCGGGAAAATCCTGTTCATCAGCAAACGCACCAACCCGCCGGAACTCTACGAACTGCCGCTGCGCGCTCCGAAAAAAGACGCCGTCCTCACCGCCGCTCCAACCGCGCGGGTGGCGGTGAAATCCCCCGGCGGCGACCTCGTCCCGTTTTCCAACCAGCCCACCGGCCTCGACATCACCGCGGACGGTTCGCTTGCGGCGGTCATCACCTATTACGGCGTTTTCCTCTTCCCGAGAAAGCCCGGTCAAAGCTGGGCTGAGGCGTTTTCCGGACTGCCCGTCGCACTCCCGCCGCACCTCCTCGGCCAGGCGGAGTCCGTGGCTTTTTCCCGGGACGGGCTAACAATCTACGCCACTTCCGAAGGCCGCGCCTCGCCGATCGCGCGTTATCGGCTCAAGTGACTGCCGACGGGTCCTCAGTATTCAACGACGGTGAGTCCCGGGACTCGATTGAAATGGGCGGTGTTGTTGGTGACGAGTGGCAGGCCATGGGCGATGGCGGCGGCTGCGATCCAGAGGTCGTTGGTGCCGATGAGTTGGTTTATACCTCGCAGATGTTTGGTGATGATGGCGTATTGATTTGCCGTATTTTCATCCATCGGGAGGATATTGAAGCGTGTAAGCATGGCACCGCAAGTGGGATCAAAGATACTGCCAAAGCCCTCGGCGAATTCTCCCGCAATGGTCCATGTGAGGTATGGCCGGGCACTGGCATGGCTACCAAGGAACCGATAGGCCTTGCCAGGTTGGCGTTTCATTTCCTGTTCCAGATCGATGAGGAAACAAGTGTCGAACAGATAAGCACTCATGCCCGATGGTCATCCGGTGGCAGATCGGCGAGTTGGGCGGCCTCCAATCGTTGAATCACGGACTCTTCGGCGGTGGGCAGACTGGAGAGCGAATCCAACAAGGCTCCGCAGGTTCTTACCTCCTGGTTCCAAGTCGCCCGCTTGATCACGCGGGAAAACGATTCTTTCTCGTTCAAGCGGGCTCCTGCCAACCGGTGGTAGGCATCAAGATCGATGGAAATGGTTTTTGTTGCCATGCATGCAGCATACACAGACTGGGTCATGGGTCAAGGTGGTGGGTGCGCGTGAATCCCACGAGGATCAGTTGGATGCCGCCTGGAGCGGGTTTATCGCCCGGAAAAGTCTGAGTTTCCCGTAGCTGATGCGGCCTTCGAGGTGTTCGAAAATCGGCTTCAGCGCGGCTTCCTCGTAGCCTTCGAAGGCGCTTCTCATCGTTTGTTCCTCCTCGGCGGTGTAGATGCCGCGCGGGTCGAGTTGAGCTCCGTTTTCCAACGCTTGGCCGAGGTGACTCTCGATGGTGGACTCGGCGAGGCCGCGGGATTTGGCGACTTCCGCGACGGACTGGCCGCTTTTGTAGAGTTCCAGGCTGACCGCCGCGGTGCCGACGGTGATGCCCGCCGCCGGTCTGGGCGGCGGGGCGGAGATGGTTTCGAGCGGGGTGAATTCCTGACGCGGATTCTCCGTGAGCCATGCGCGGATTTCCTCGATGAAGACCTCGCCATAGTCCGCGAGTTTCTTCTCGCCGACGCCGGGGACGCGGAGCATCGCGGCATCATCGCCCGGATAATCGCGGCAGAAATGGCGCAGCGTGACATCGGAAAAAACGACGTAGGGCGGGACGTTTTTCGCATCGGCGATTTGTTTGCGGACAGTGCGGAGCTGCTCAAAAAGTCCGGGATCGCACGGGATGTCGCCGGTCCGGACGGTCTTCGCCCGCGGCGTGCTGAGCGCGCGGGTGAGCATGACGGTTTCGCGCTGTTTGAGCACGTCGATGCCGCGCTGGCTGACAGCGACGGTGGGAAACTTATCTTCGCTCGCGGCGAGCAGGCCGGCGCGGAGCAGTTGTCGCCCGAGATCGACCCAATACGGGCGCGGCTGGTCCTTGCCGATGCCGTGGGTGGTGAGTTGGTCGTGTTTCCAGCGCTGGATTTTCTCTGATAGTCCGCCGGTGAGGACTTCGGAAACGTGGTTGAGGCCGACGCTGAAGCCGCCGGCCTGACGGATGCGCAGCACGCAACTGAGGAGCTTCTGGACATCGATGGTGGCGTCCCATTTTTCGCGCGGGTGGAGGCAATGGTCGCAGCCGCCGCAGTTTTCCTCGGTCCAGATCTCGCCGAAGTAGCCCATCAGGCCGACGCGGCGACAGGCGTCGTTTTCGGCAAAATGCGTCATTTGGTCGAGCTGGTGGTGGGCGACGTTGCGCGCGTGCTCGTCGGGGATTTCTTCGAGGAATTTCAGGTATTTCGTGACGTCGCCGCGGGAGAACAGCAGCAGGCAGTCGGCGGGCAGGCCGTCGCGGCCGGCGCGGCCGGTTTCCTGATAGTAGCCCTCGATGTTCTTCGGCAGGTCGGCGTGGATGACGTAGCGGACGTTCGGTTTGTTGATGCCCATGCCGAAGGCGACGGTGGCACAGACGATCTTGGCTTCGTCGCGGAGGAAAGCGTCCTGGTTTTTCGCGCGCTCAATCTGGTCGAGTCCGGCATGATAGGCGACGGCGGAAAATCCCTGCGTGCGCAGCGTGGCGGCGAGCGTTTCCGTGCCTTTGCGCGACTGGCAATAGACGATACCGGAGTCGTCGGGCCGGGCGCTGGCGAAGTTGCAGACCTGCGCGGCGGCGCCGGATTTCGCGATGACTTGGTATTTCAAATTAGGCCGGTTGAAGCTGGCGAGAAAGACGGTGGGATCGCGGAGTTCGAGTTGTTTGACGATGTCCTCGCGCACCCGCTCGGTGGCGGTGGCGGTGAGCGCGAGCACCGGGATGTGAGGGATCACCTGCCGGACTTCCTTGAGACGGCGGTATTCCGGGCGGAAATCGTGGCCCCACTCGCTGATGCAGTGCGCCTCGTCCACCGCCAGCGCGGCGATGTTCCAGCCCTTCAGCCGCGAGAGGAAATCCGGCAGCATCAGGCGCTCCGGCGCGACGTAGAGCAGTTGGTATTCTCCGGCGTTGATGCCGTCGAGCCGCCGCCGCGCCTCGTCGCCGTCGAGGGAGGAGTTGATGAAGGTGGCCGCCACGCCGCTGGCTTCGAGTTGGTCCACCTGGTCCTTCATCAGCGCGATGAGCGGGGAGACGACGAGCGTCAGCCCCTCGCGGACCAGCGCGGGAAGCTGATAGCACAGGCTTTTTCCGGCACCGGTAGGCAGGATGGCCACGGCGTCGCGCCCGGCCAGCGAGGCTTCCATGATTTCCCGCTGCAGCGGGCGGAATCCGTCGTAACCGAAAGTTTGCTTGAGGCGGCCGGATAAGGATTGCTGGCTCATGGTTCTTTTAAAGAATGATCATTTGAACAGGTCAAGACCGATTTGCGGAGTCTGGAAATTTGTCTGCTTGCGGGTGACGGCGGGTGCCGCTTCTGTAACGGCAATCACGATTTCCTGAAACCCGTTTTTCCGATGAATTGCAGCGGCTCCATCTTTTCCATTTCCTGGAAGGCGTGCGCCGTGTCGCTGGGCCTGGTGGCATCCGCGGTTTCACAGAACGAGGAGCTCGCGGGTCTGGTGGACCAGGCGCGCGCCGCAATGAAGGCGAGCGACTGGCAGCAGGCGCTCGACCTGCACACGCAGGCGGCGGACCGCTTCGGGCGGCAGGATCCGCTCCGCCGCTTTGGCGCGCAGTTCGGGGCGGTTTACTACCAGAAGGGTGTCTGCGAGATGAAGTTGAAGCGCTGGGGCGAGGCGATGCGGTCGTTCGAGATCTGTTACCGGGACTTTCCTAACGGCGGTGCTTCGTCGGATTCGGAAAATCCGTTTCAAATCATGGCGCTGTGCAAATGGGGCGAGGCGGCGATGGGCGCGGAGAAGTGGGAGCTCGCCGCCGGCTTGTTCGCCAAGTTCATCGGCGAGCGCGACAAGACCCGCGACCGGTTCCCGAAAGGGTCGTTTTACGTGAATTCCGCCGTCTGCCAATACAAGCTCGGACGCATCGCCGAGGGCAACGAGAACCTGGAAATCGCGATCCGCAACAAGGAGAATTTCCCCACGCCCGAGAGCGGGATCGTCGCCGGATTCCAAGCGCTCGCCGCCACCGCCATCGCCCGGGGCGACGAGCAGGCGCTGCTGGATTTCATCGATAAAAACCGGGGCGCGCTGGTCATGGATTCTGCGGAAAATCACCGTTACGCCGGCGTCTTCCTCAAGCTCGCGGGAGACGCGTCCGCGGCGGGCATGCCGCGGGCGGCGCTGGCCATCTATCAACTCGTCCCCAACTCGCAGGGAGAAAAGACCGGCACGGATTCACCCGCCGCCATCCGGCTTGCCGCGGTCGCGCTGATCCATGAAAAAGCCGGCAACCTCCGCGGCGCCTGCGCCGCGTATGAGCAGTTGGCGCTCGATCACCCGGGTGCGGCCAACCGGGAAAGCCAGCTCTATCAACTCATCCGCACCGCCTCGATCATCGGCGAATCCGACTCCGCACTTCGGCACGCGCGCAGGCTCTATCATGAGTTTCCCAGCTCCGCTCATCTTGCCGAGCTACGCGCGATGGGCTTCGATGTCACCGACGAACCGGCAGCCGCTGTCCCGACGAAACCCTCCGCGACACCCACGAAGGCTCCTCCAAAGTCGCGTGAGTTCGCCGCCGCGCTCGATCTCTATCAAGGGAGGAAATATGAGGAGGCGAAGTCGGCGTTCCGGGAAATCCAGTCCCGCCGACAAACCGCCACTCCGCCTGACGCGGAAGTTTCCTTGCTCGCGGCGTTTTATGAGTCGGAATGCCTCCGCAAGCTCGGCGACCTGGACGGATTGGCGGAAGCGCTCCGAGGGTTGGTTAAAAATCCCGCTCTTGGTGGGGACAAGCTCCGGCAGATAGAAATCGGCGGGCTGTGGGATGCTGTCCGCACCAGCGACTGGCACCGTGTCGATCAACTCGCCGGGGAGCTGGACAACCAGCGTCTGCCCGGCGACCAGCGCTCTCAGACCGCTTATGGTCGCGGCCTCGCGCTGGAACACCTCGGTCGCCCGGTCGAAGCGCTGATGGCCTATAACACCGCGATGACCGCCGATGCCGGAGCCTCCGAGGAAATCGCCCGCCAAGCCGCCCTCAATGTGATGCGCATCCATCGGGCGGATGCGGAAGTCCAGGCGGCCATCGCAGCTTGGGGTGCACCCGATGAAAAACGCGACAGCCCGGGATTTTTCCGGCTGCGGGAAGCCGCGTCCATCGCCGGTCTTTTTGAGCTCTCGCTTGGCGCGGGCACGCCGCTGCCTGCCGAATTCAAGGAGTTTCTGAAATACAGGGGCAAGCCTTGAGCTCGCCGGTTCATGAGTTGGAGGCCGCAAATGGTTTTGATCTTTGGCATATTTCAAGCAGCCTGCGCGCATGACTCCTGAGCAACGGGTATCACTGATCCAGAGACTCGTTTTCCTCGCCCTGCTTGTCGCGGTGGGTATCGCCGCGTGGTTTTACCAAAGATCTCCGGAAGAGGTGGTGCAG
>JBIHZT010000620.1:0-2716 GCA_044240265.1 Luteolibacter sp.
GACCGCGCCCATGATCGCCGCTCCGAGGGCGAAGAAGTGATAGTTCTTCCGGCCATAGTAGTCGTTTTCCAGATAGACATCGATGCGGCGGATGGCACGGAGCCACAGTTCGCGCCGGTCTGCCAGCGGGCTCTGTGGATGGACCTCCATCATCAACCACTCTGTCGCATACACGGCCTCGGTGAAGGAGCCGTGTTTTCCATAAAGTCCGGTGTAACCTGCGACGTCCTTGGTCGGGAGGTTCCATGCGTAATCAGGGGTGGAGGAGAAGGCCTGATACCAGCGCTCGTTCATTTCCGGGTCGAGAAACGGATTGTCCTTGGCCTGAAGGACCGGTTGCAGCCATGGGTGATCGAGGGCTTTATCGCCCCTGTCTTTGGTGAGGCCGTCCTTGATGTCCGCCACGATATCCAGGCCGATTTCGAAAGATTGCTGTTCGATCGCCTTGTGGAGTTTTTCAACTTGATAGATCAGCGCGGTTTTCTTGCGAGCTTGTTCGGGAGTGGATTCGGGGAGGGCGTTGATCTGGCCATCCATTTCCGGCGTGACCTTGATCAGCGCCTGCTCTTCGGTGGAAACGACCGGAAGGTGTCCGATACTGACGGAGAAATTCCGTAGCTTCACCGTGTTTGCGAAGCCGATGCCAGTGAAGCCCGCGTTCTCGATTCCGGTTTTCTGTTGGTATCGGGATTTGCCGTCGGTGACGACTCCGAGAAGCCCCTTGCGGGTGTCGAGCGTGATCTCCACCGCGTGCCAGCCATCCGGGGTGAAGCGGTGTTGTGCGCCGGAGATGACATTGGCTCCATTCAGGCGGCCGGAGGAGTTGACGTTGCGGATGACTCCGTAGGGTTTTCCCGCGTCCGAATGGATCGTCAGCAGGTCGTGCTGATGACCGGAGTCAAAGCCGAGCATCGAGAATTTGATCGAAACGATCCCGGGTGTCGCTGCGGTTTCCCAAAGGGCGGGTCCACTCATGAAGCGAGTGCCATCCTTTGTGCCGATCACGGGTGCCACTTTGAAGCCCGCTGGTTTCCCGCCGTCCGGCCGGTTCATCAAGTCCGCCGTGAAGGTCAGCGGACTTGCGGATGCCGCCAGAAATGCCAGGCAAAAGGCGAGCAGGATGAACCTGGGGAAAACTGGACGAGGTGATGGTTTTATGTGTTAGGTTTCGGTTGGGCGTGGTTGGTCACGGATTCGCCGGATTCTTCACCATGGCTTCGAATGACTCCCAGCCCGGCAGGTGATCGACGGGATCGGCGCTTTCGATGAGCACCGCCTCTTGGGCCGGGGCGAGATCGAAGGCGCGTTGGATTTGTTCAGAAGGCAGGCCCTGTTGGAGATCGGAGATGCGAAGGCTTGTCTTTATGGGCGGGCCGGTCTTGACCGGGAGCTTCACCGTGACGGCTTTGTCGCCGGGGTTGAAGATCACACGCCAACGCTTGCCATCCAGGAGGGCGTGGAGTTTCAACAAGCGGTCTTCACTTGAGGCCACCACCTTGGCCTCGCCCTTGGCCCAGCTCGGCCGGACTTCAACCGCGCAGAGGAATTCGGTGGTGGCCGGATAGGTTTGAGGCGCGGCATCATTTTTCCGGCGGGCGCGGAAGGTGAGTTCCGAGGCGGGGTAGTTTTTTCTCCGATAGGGGATGATATCGGCCGTCACCGCCGCGAAATTCGAGTGGTGGATGATGATGTCGAGTTCACCATAGCGGTAGCGGTTTTCGCCGGTTTTTTCGAGTTTCTTGCAAACCGCCGCGCCTGCAGTGCCACCGGAGATCAGACGCAGCACGGTGTGGATCTCGAGGGCTCCGGCTGCGTCCTTGGTGGGCACCGTGGATAGCAGGCCGATGATGCGGTCGGGGAGGCCAAGCCAAACCTGGCGGCCCTGCCAGTCGGTCGTTTTCCCCTGATAGGCATAGCCGCGGGTGGTGGTGAGCGAGTAGGTAGCGGCGGAGGCGCTGTAATGTCTTCCTGTGAGATAGACGCCTTTGAGTCCGGCGGTGAGTTGGGCCCAGGCGGTGCTCTGGATGTTTCCCTTGGCATCCTTGAGGTCTTCCTTGGTGACCTTCACCCGGGGCGTGGCGTTGACGAGGATCGAATTCACGCGGCCGTCCGGCTCGTCCACGGTCATGCAGCCCATCAACGTTTCATGCCCGCCGGTGTTGTTTTCATCCGGCGACTTGCTGTGATAGGTGGCGGCATAGTTGAAGCGGCCATACCAGGCGCGCGGTCCATTCACGTTGCGGTCGATGATCGTGTAGTTGTCCGGCATCGGCTTGGTGGGCAGGCTGGCGCGATACCATGGGATGGAGTCGCGGTCAGCCCCGCCGAATTTTCCGCGCAGGGAATTGGCGTAGGGGTTTTTGCTCAGGGTGATGACGAGTTGGTTGGCGTTCTCCGTTCCGCGTTCGTAGTTCCAGCGGAAAGTCTTGTGGAACGGCGAGGTCCAGAACTCGTCGGTGCGGCCCATGACCGGGCCTTTCCACTGGGTGGCCGTTAGTGCCTTGACCAGCGGCTCATAACCGCTGATGTCGTAGATTTTCGACAGCGAACCGAGGATCGCGCCGTGGTAGTTGCACGATGGATTGCTGTCACCGTTGTAGGGGAACGCTCCATCCGGTTTCATTTTTGAAAGGGTGCCATCGACATGCCTGAGCACCTTGTCGATCACTTCCTGCTTATTGAAATAGTAGCCGAGGTTGAGCATGGCAACCATGCG
>JBIHZT010000621.1:0-2712 GCA_044240265.1 Luteolibacter sp.
CCCACTGTCGGTGCGGGAACATGGACTTTCGCCGCCGAATCAGGCGGCTGGGGCCAGACCGGCGCGGGATTCGCCACCCCGAGCAGCAGCAACTTCCTGCCATTTACCCCGGTGGCGGGATTCATTTACACACTCACCGCGACGATGGACTGGACCTCCGACCCTGGTGGCGACCGGTGGATGGTTCTCGCTTTCACCAATTTCGACAACCATAACTGGAATGGCACGGGGAATTACTTCACCACGGCGGGTGCCAACACTCTGACGGAGGCCGTGTTGGTGAGACCCGGCGATGCCACTCAAACGTATACCATCACCCTGGATACCACGGCACCCGGTTGGACCAATACGGCAGGCTACGCGAATGTCGGCTGGATTGTCGCTAATGCCGGCCCGGCAAATATCGGTGCCAGCCGCATCACCAACTTCAGCCTCACCTCCGTCGCTTCCGGCGTCCCGAATCCCACGGTCACCTACGATGGCAACGGCAGCGACAACGCGGCTCCGACCGACGGCAGCAGCCCTTACACCTCCGGCGCGACGGTCACCGTTCTGGGCACCGGCACCATGACCCGGGCCGGCTACAATTTCCAGTCTTGGAACTCCGCGGCCGCAGGTAACGGCACGAACCTCAATCCAGGTGCCACCTTCACCATCCTGAACAACACCACGCTCTACGCCCGCTGGCTGCCTGCAACGGACTACGTCTGGAACAATGGTGCCGCCACCGACACTTGGAATGGAACCGATGCCAACTGGAGCGGAGCCACTTGGACCAACTCCGCATCGAACAACGCATTCTTCACCAGCGTCGGCGGCACGGTCAACCTCGCCACGATCACCGTTGGCAGCGTGAACGTCGGTAACTCCGGCAGCAATTTCGCCAACATCACTTTCACCGGTGGCAGCTTGAGTGCCTCCTCGCTGACGGCGCAAGGGTTCTTCTCCAACGGTGGCAACTACGCCGCCAGTCCCACCCTGAGCATTGACTCTGACGTCACCATCAGCGGTGACGCCGCCGTGGGCCGCGCCAACCTCACCATCAATAGCGGCACCCTGACCGCCGACCGCATCATCTCCGCACCCGCCAGCGCCGACTGGGGACGCTTGGTGGTTTCCGGCGGCACCGTGATCGCCACCAACGGCGTGGACGGCTCGGTCAACACCGGAGCCACCTTCGCCATCGAACTCAACAGCGGCACGCTTGAAACTCCGTCCGTCCGGGTCGCAAACCGCGATCTCGATGCCCCAGGGCCGGGCGGAAACAACGATGCTAACCTGCTGTTGAATGGCGGCACGCTCAAGGCTACCGGCGCGAACAATGCCGACTTCATCACCACCTACGGCGGCGGCTCGAACGCCTTCGTCGCATCCGGCGGGGCCATCATCGACACTAACGGCCGCAACACAGGCATTCTCGTCAACCTGCTGGACGCGGGCGGTGCGGGCGGACTCACCAAGGACGGCGCTGGAACCCTCACCCTTGGCGGCGCGAATACCTACGTCGGAGACACCACCGTCAACGCCGGCACGCTCGTGCTCGCCGACAACTCACAGTTGAAATTCGTCGTCACCGAATCGCCCGCCTCCAACAGGGTCACCGGCTCCGGAACGGCCACCTTCAACGGCGACTTCAACATCGACACCACCGCCGTTTCCGGCACCACTGGCTCTATCTGGACGCTGGTGGATCGGGCCACGCTCACCGGCGAGACCTTCGATGACACCACTTTCACCGTGGTCGGTTTCACCGACTCCAACAACGACGGCGTCTGGATCATGACCGACGCCAAGGGCGATTGGTCGTTCTCCGAAGCCACCGGCGAACTCACCCTCGACGTCGGCACCGACTACGACGACTGGAAAACCGCCAACGGCGTCATCGGAGGTGAAAACGCTGACGACGACAACGATGGCCTCACCAACCATGAAGAATACGCCTTCGGTCTCGATCCCACTGGCGGCTCCTCGGTCAATCCGATCACCGTCCAGTTCAGCAAAACCAGCGGCACCTTCACCTACACCCGCCGCGATCCCTCGCTGCCAGATCCGACCCTAACCTACACCGTCTGGTATTCCACCGACCTCGCCACCTGGACCCAGGACACCGGTGCCACCGAAGGGATCACCACCCTCTCCGGCGAAGTGCAAACCGTGCCAGTCACCATCAGTCCGGCCCTGCTCACCAATCCCAAACTCTTCATCCAAGTCCGCGCGAACTGAAATCCAATCCAGGAACGACAAACCAAATCCCAAGCTAGATCCCAAACATGAAATTGAAAACCATACCCCTCGCCGCCATCACGGCATTCACCCTCGCCGGTTCGGCCTCGGCCACGACCGTGCTGCTGTCCGACAACTTCAACACGACCAGCGGAACCCAAGGCGCTTTTAACAACTTCCTTGCCACGGATCAGGCGGGCACACTGGCGACTGTGTCTTACACCACCGTGCTCGACGGCGATGGGGCAGGCAGCTACCCTACAGCCCCTGACTACCTCACCCAACACAGCAACGGGGGGAAAATGTTGCTGGGCGGATTCCATGCCGGTTCCAGCTACGACGTGTTTGCCAGCTTGAATCATAACTTCGCAACCGATGCGAACACCCTGGACCAAGCCTTGGAAATCAAGTTCAATCTGACTGTTTCGGATTCCGAAAATGCCACTTGGTTTGGCACAATCGCTGTGGGTGCCTCCCAGAATCTTTATT
>JBIHZT010000087.1:0-9619 GCA_044240265.1 Luteolibacter sp.
AAATCACGTTGAGCAAGGTCGATTTCCCACAGCCGGACGTGCCACAAAGCGCCACGATCTCGCCCTTGGGCACCGTCAGCCCCACGCCCTTGAGCACCTCGATGCGACCGCGATCGAAGCTCTTCCACACGTCCTCCACCAATACCTGATTGTTCATCATGTCTCTCCTTTCGTTATTCAAATCTGAGTGCCTGCGCCGGCTTCAACCGGGCTGCGTAAAATGCCGGATACATCGCTCCTAGCAGCGCGGTGAAAGCGGCCAGCCCCATCGCTCCGGCGACTTCCTGCCAGCCGATGTTCGGCTCGATGTAGCCCTGCAAATCCGGAACCGCCTTGAGCAGGCGCAGCCCGCCCGCGCTCAAACCCCAGCCCGCGACCGTGCCGATGGCCGAGACCAGCAGCGACTCGCCGAAAATCATCAGCGCCACCTGCGTCCTGGAAAATCCGCAGACGCGGGCGATGGCGATCTCCTTGATGCGGCTGAAAACCGAGAGGATCATCGTGTTCGTCACGCTCAATCCGCCTAGCAGGAACGCGCACCCACCGACGACCCAGGCCGTCGTTTTCATGATCTTGAACTGCGAATAACTGCGACTGAACTCCTCATTCTCCAGCGCCGTGAGCTTCTCATGATTTTTCGCCATCCACGCCTTCACCTCGGACGACTCGTGGCCTGCAGCGAGCGCCACGGTCACCACCGAGCAGACGCCCTCCTTGTGAAACGCCTTCTGGCAGGTGAGCAGCGGCATGAAGACGCCACCGTTTTCAAAGCCGTTTTCCAAACGCACGACACCCGCCACCGGATAGACTCCCTGGCCGAGCTCGATGGTGCCGCCGACCTTTGCATTCAGGAAATCCGCCGCGCGCTCGCCTAGCACCACGCCCTCGCCATCGTCCTTGAACGCCTCCACGCCACCCTGCAGCCATTCGCCTTTCCTGAGACGACCGTCCGAGGCCTGGATGCCGAAACACGTGACCACCGGCCGCCCCGGCGCCGCGATGATCGAAAAAAGCACCGGTTGCGCGTCCTTCACGAAGGGCTGCGCTTCCAGCTCGGCGACGAGTTCCACCGGCACATTGCTGAAGAACAGGTCCGACACGTTTTTCTCGAACACGACCATTTCCGAGTCACTCCTCAGGATCCGTTCGAACATCTTCACCGCCCCGCCTAACAAACCAACCACGCTCAGCATCGTCGCCACGCCCAGCGCGATCCCGGTCGCACCGATAGCCGTGCGGACGCGATGCCGCCGCAGGTTTGTGAAGATCATTCGCCAAAGACTCATTCCCGTTTCCTGTAAAAATCAAACCACCGCCGAGAGCATGGCGGATTCGGTCTCCGCGGAAGAGACCGGCATCGGCACCTTCATCATCTCCAACATCATCCATCGCTCCGCGGAACCCGGCAACGCAGCCTGCACCCGGTCCCCCACATCACTCAAGCGGCGAAATCGCCGCACCGCGGCGGGCAGTCCTTCCGCGACCACCAGATTCGGCCTGCCGAGAGCCTCGTCGCGGCCACCGGTTTTCCCGAAGTTTTCGTCAGGGGAAATCACATCCTTCAAATCATCCGCCGCCTGATAGGCGAGGCCACGAAGCAGCGCGAGGCGGTCCAGAATCTGGATTTCCCGTGGCGTACCACGACCGACGATGGCGGGAAGCACCAGCGAGAGCCGCAGCAGGTCGCCGGTTTTCCTAGCAGCCACCTCGGAGACGTCCGCGGCGCTTTGCTCACCGCGCCAACCGCTCAGATCATACGCTTGACCGCCGATCACCCCGCCGATGCCCAGCCGTCCGTCCACCCACTCGCCCGCCGCGGCGCGACGTTTCGGATCCGCCCGGTGGATGCCCTGCCAGATCATCGAATAGGCGCGGTTGATCATCGCCAGCGCGGCCAGCATCGCCACGGATTCCCCATGCACGACATGCACACAAGCCGCCCCGCGCCTGAGCCGGGCGTCGTCCATCGCAGGAAGATCATCGAAGATGAGAGAGGCGGTGTGAAGATACTCGATGCCGCATGCCATCGCCCGCGCCGACTCCTCGGCCACTCCCATTTCGATGCCGACAAGGTAAGCAATCACCGCCCGGACCATCGAGCCCGGCCGGGCGAGCACATCCTGCAGCGCGGCGGCCAGCCTGGGTTCAATCCTGTCGAGCCGACCCATGCCGTGGGAAAAACTTCCCGCCAGCAGGGTCCGCGCACATCCCGCGCGCCTGCGCCACCATGATTCCGGAGTCATCTGAATTCGGTCTGATTTTCCGTCTCACTTCACTTTGCCGACGACGTGGAAGCGCACGACGAGCTTTGGATCCACCGTCATCACCGCCATTGAGCGGATGACGGGCAGCTTGAAGTTCTGATAGTCCATAGACACCTTGCCATCAATCGTCACCCATTCGCCGTCTTTTGAAGCAGTGAACGGAAATGCAACCGACTTGGAAACTCCGTTGATCGTCAGGTTTCCCATGCCCTGCCGCTTGCCGGACGTGTCAGTCCAGGATTTGACGAACTTGAACCCTCCCTTCGGCTTGCCGCCGCCGAGCCACTTGAGCATCTCCGCATCGCGCTTGGCGTCGGCGGTATCCAGATCGCTGAAGTTCCAGCTCAACTCGAAATCGGAGGGATCGAGCGAGGCCACGTCTCCAGACCCGCTTGCCTGAAAGTCTTTCAAGGTCCCGGTGAATTTGTGGCCGGTGGCCGCAGCATCCACCTGGATCCGACTGCGGCCCTTGTCCACCTCCAACGTGGCGGCATGGGCGAGCGTGGCGGTGCAGAGAGCGATGATCATTTCGTTTTTCATATCGAGATTGCGAAGTATCGCAGTCAAAGCGCCCCGATCAACCACGCGCATGATAAGAAATTTCTTATCCTAAAACACTTCGCATATCCTGCTTTCATGACAGACTTTGGAGGATATTTCAAAAGTCGCCGAGTCCCGCGATAATGCATCCATCACTCCGATTCCCAAGCGTCCGCTCATGAAAGCCCAAACAACCCGTCCTCTCCTGCTCCGCCTCCCGTGGCTGAAAACCGCATGTATCATCCCGCTCCTCGTGAGCTCCGCCCGTGCGGGCATCGCTTACGGCAGCATCAATAATTTCGACACCGTGAATGACACCGGGCACGAGTGCCACGGTTTCGAGATCGAGCTCGAGGACTGCCACAGCACCGACATCACCTACACTTACAACTACAACCACTACGGCACGCCGAAAATCAGCCAGGATGACTCCATCGCAGGGCATCCGAAATGCATCATCCGCTGGGAGAGCAAAAAGAACCCGGATGGCACTTGGGTAGCCTACACGGCCATCCCCAGCGGGCCGATCCCGCCGACCAACGGCCACATGTTCACCAATCCGGCGGTCAATTTCGGCGGCGAGCACTTCGGCGCTGGGTTCCGCTTGCAGCCGACGGCGATCCGCTACAACTGGCTCATCGACCAGGGTGGTGCGCTGGTGCGCGGTGGAGCGGTGCAGGTCTCATCGCCCACGTTCACGTATTTTCCGGCAGCGGCGGGTGCTGCGGCGGCGGTGCAGGCCGTGATCGCGCCACCGCCGCCACCCGCGCCGGAGCCCAAGGAATTCGGCAAGGCGGTGTGGGTGAAGGAAATCCGCACCACCACCCACAACAACAACGAGGTGAAGTTGCGCGACCTGCTCTCGGACGATCCAGAGGATCTCAATGACAAGAACTGGCGCAACGGCGAACCCGACGAAGTGGAAACCGAATGGCAGGTCCTGCAAAAGGATTACCACAAGGCGGATGCGCCGAACAACCAACTGGCAGCCGCGGCGGAAGAATTACCCAACGCCGATGAAGTCGTCACGCGGCGCTACGAGTTCTACAAATACACCGGCCCACTCGACATCGAGACCGGCGAGGCCATGGCGCAATCCGTTGCTGCGGATGGCATTCATGGCGTGGGTGTCAAACTCATCAACGGCGTTGAAGTGGATCTATCCACCGTGGAAATCGTCGGGGCGTTCACCGGTTCGCAAATGGCGGCGGTGGATGTTGACGCGCCCGTTGGACTCATCGACCACGTCGGCGAGGGCGAAATAAACGAGCCGTTTGCCGCTCGCACGGTGGTGGTGAAAGGCAAGTGGCCATTCACGAGCACGATCACCGGAGCGCTGCCCCTCGGAATGAATTTCGATTTGGATTCCGGCGTGCTGTCCGGCACTCCCACCGAAAGCGGCGAGTTCATTTTCAAAATCACCGCTGACGACGGCGCGAACCCGGAAATTTCGAAAACCTACACGCTGCGCGTCGCGGCCGAGGGGGAGGCCCTGCCTCCGAAGAGCTTGGTGGATACATCGGTCTCGCCGCCGGGTTCCGGCACGACCACGGGTGACGGTTCGTTTGCGCGTGGCACGGATGTCACTGTGAATGCCACTGCCGCGGGCGCCTACCATTTCGTGAATTGGACGGACAACGGCAAGGTGGTCGCCACCACGCCAAGCCACACTTTCAACATCGATGTGAACCACTCGCTCGTCGCCAATTTCTCCAACCTGCCGCAATGGAACGTCACCACGAGCGCCAGCCCGGCAGAAGGTGGCGGCGCCAGCGGCGGCGGGATTGCGGACGACGGAAGCAACGCGACCGTGGTCGCATCACCGAATGCAGGCTATTCGTTTGTGAACTGGACCGAGGACGGTGCCGCGGTCAGCAGTTCCGCGAGTTACACCTTCCCTGCGACGGCACACCGGACGCTGGTGGCGAACTTCATCGTCACTCCAACCTTCGCGGTGAACGTTAGCGCGGATCCCGCGATGGGCGGCACGACCAGCGGCGGCGGCAACCATCCTAACAACACCAGTGTGACGGTGGTGGCGGTGGAGACGCCGGGTTATGTCTTCGCCGGATGGAAGAACGGCGCCTCATTGGTCAGCAGATCCGCGAGCTACACGTTTACGGTCACCTCCAACAAAACACTCGTGGCGAACTTCGTATTGGCAGGAGTTCCCAAATCCGTCACCACCAGCGCGAACCCGGTGGCGGGCGGCATGGTGAGCGGAAACGGCACCTATCTCACCGGCGTCATCGCCACCGTCGTGGCCTCTCCCAAACCCGGCTATGCCTTTTCGAAGTGGCAGGAGGGGGAAAACCAGGTGAGCACCTCACCGAGCTATAGCTTCACCGTGACGGGCAACCGGACACTGGTGGCGAAGTTCAACGAGTTCTTCGTGGTCACGGCAAGCTCGGCCCCCGCCCTCGGCGGCACCACGGAGATGGACAGCGTCAGCTACAAAACCGGGGAAAACGCCAAGGCCAAGGCATTTCCGGAAACAGGCTGGAGTTTTGAAAACTGGACCGAGAACGGCGTGGTGGTGAGCACAAACCCGATCTATGATTTCACCATCATCGGCAACCGCGAACTGGTGGCACACTTCACCTGGGACGCGGGCGTGACCGTCACCACGAATTCATCAACCAGGATCGGCGGCACCACGACCGGCGATGGTCCCTACACCGACGGAGACGACGTCACGGTTTCGGCAATCCCCGGGGACGGTTACGCTTTCGTGAAATGGACCGAGGAAGGCACGGACGTCAGCACCGAGCCGGACTACGTGTTCACGGCGTCGACAAACCGCCGTCTGGTCGCCAATTTCACCCCATATCTCAACATCGTGGCCAGCGCCTCGCCCGCAAGCGGCGGAGTTCTGACTGGCGGCGGCCTGCACATCGCGGGTGACACGGCCTCCCTAACCGCCACGGCGACTCCCGGTTATATCTTCCAAAGCTGGACGGAAAACGGTGCCAGCGTCAGCACGTTGAATTCCTATGACTTCACCGTGAACGGAGTGCGCTCGCTGGTCGCCAATTTCGTGGTGGCGAACGTGCCCACGCCGATCGAAATCCAGCACGCCCCCGCGCCGGGCGTCGCGTTCGCGATGGAATGGTCGCTCGTTCCCGCCGGTTGGATTCTCGAGGAAAGCCCGGACATGGCTCCCGACTCGTGGAGAGACTCGACGCGCGCCGACACGCCGCATGATGGCCTGCACCATGTGGAAGTGGCAGGCCCCGCACCCCGGAATCTGTTCTTCCGTCTGAAAAAACCATAAAACCAACCCGCCATGACTAAAATCCTTGTTTGGGACATTCCAGCCCGCCTGTTTCACTTTGCATTCGCCGCTTCGCTAACTGCGGCCATCGGCATCGGATTCCTCGTGGTTTTTGGAATCATCGCATTGTTCCTGCTCCTGATACGCGTGATAATGGGACTGGTCGGCTCGCGCTATTCGCGATTCTCCAGCTTCCCGGTGCATCCGCGTGAAGTCGCCGGTTACCTGATCAGCGCGGTTGTCTCGAAGACGAAACGGTATGCGGGAAACAATCCCGGCTCGGCAATGGCGGCGGTGCTGATGTTCCTGCTCGTTCCGGCATTGTTCATCTCGGGCACCGGCTACGGGGGGGAGAATTTCGAGGACCTGCATGAGACGTTCGCTTGGGCTCTGCTCGCGGTGGTGGTTCTGCACCTCGCGGGCCTCGCGTGGCACACGATCCGGCATCGGGAGAACATCTCGGTCGCCATGGTCACGGGCAGGAAGGAGGGCAAGGTGGAAGATGCCATTTCATCCAGTCATGCGGTCTGGGGCGTGGTGCTCGCCATCCTGGCCGGGGCGTGGATCGCGGCTTTGTTTGCAGCGCATGACGCCGGCACGGCCACGGTCAAGGTTCCCGGCATCGGAGTGACTTTGCGGCTTGGTGAAAATGAGTCCGGCGAAAACGAACACGAGCGTGATCACGACGAAGACGACGAAGACGAAGAAGACGACGATTGAAATCATGAAAACCTGAAAAACCATGAAACCCCTGTTCCTGCTGCTTTGCCTCACTGCCAGCGCCGCGGCGCAGACTCTCGTAGGCTGGAACAACCTCGGCATGCATTGCATGGACGATGATTACTCGGTGTTCTCGATCCTGCCGCCCTACAACACGGTGAACTGCCAGCTCATGGATGTGCAGGGACGTCTGGTGACGGACCCCACAGGCATCATCGTCACCTATCAAGCGGTGGCCGATCCGGATGGCTCGATCAACACCAGCTCCATCGGCAAGACCAACTTCTGGGAATACTCGCTGCCACTCTACGGTGCAGCGCTGCCGCCCGACAGCGGCCTGCCGTTTCCCGCAGGCAATCCAGGCAGGAACATGCCCGGCCCATCCAACACCCCGCAGGTCCTGGGATACGACGGGCTGATGCATTGGTTCGAGGCAGTCGGCATCCCGATCACTCCGCAGGATGATTCCGGCCAGAGCAATCCCTATCCGTTGGTGCGCCTGACGGCGAAAACCGCCGGCGGCACCGTGCTGGCGACCACCGATGTCGTGCTGCCGGTTTCAGGCGAAATGGACTGCCGGGCATGCCACGCATCCGGCACGGGCGATGCGGCGAAGCCCGCCGGCGGCTGGGTCAACGAAGCCGATCCCGCGCGCGACCACCGCTTGAACATCCTGCGCCTGCACGACCGCCATCTCCACACCCAGCCGTATGATGACGCGCTGGCCGCCAAGGGCTATCCGGCCAAGGGACTCGAAGCGAGCGTGCGCGAGCAGCAGAAACCCGTGCTCTGCGCGGCCTGCCACGCGTCGGAAGCGCTCGGCACACCGAGTTTTCCGGGGGTCAATCCTTTGACACAATCGATGCACGCCATGCATGCCGGGGTGATCGCCCCGGACAGCGGATTGCCGCTCGACCACACCGCCAACCGCACTTCGTGTTATCAATGCCATCCCGGGTCCGACACACGTTGTTTGCGCGGTGCGATGGGTGCGGCGGTGGCGCCGGACGGCACCGCTTCGATGCAGTGCCAGAGCTGCCACGGCGGCATGGGCGAAGTGGGAGCACCCGACCGCACCGGTTGGCTCGACGAACCGAACTGCCAGCAATGCCACACCGGCAGCGCCACGCAGAACAACGGCCAGCTTCGCTACACGACCGTCTTTGAAAATGATGGTACGCCGCGGATTCCGGTAAGCCGGATGTTTGCGACCAATCCCGACACCCCGGCGGCGGGAATCTCGCTCTACCGGTTTTCAAAAGGCCACGGCGGCCTGCAATGCAGCGCCTGCCACGGCTCGACCCATGCCGAGTATCCAAGCGCCCACCGCAACGACAACGTCCAGAACATCGCCGCCCAGGGACATGCCGGCACCATGTCCAGCTGCACGTCCTGCCATTCCTCCATGCCGGTGACAGTCACCGGTGGTCCGCACGGCATGCACCCGACCGGCAGCGCCTGGATCGACCGCCACAAGGATTACGGCAAAAGCACCTCCTGTCAGGCCTGCCATGGCGCGGACCTGCGCGGCACGCCGCTTTCACGCTCGTTTTCGGACCAGACCCTGGCGTTCACCGATAACGGCGTCCCACGCAGCATCCCACTGTTCCGCGGGGCCAACGTCAGTTGTTTCCTTTGCCACAAACGCGAGGATGATGGTCGGCTTGGTGGAGTTCTCACCACCAATGGCAAACCTGTTTCACAGAATGCCTCACTGGTCACCGCCATCAATACACCCGGCCCACTCTTACTTCCATCAAGCGACCCGAATGGCAACCCGCGCACCGTGCGCATCGTCAGCCAGCCTCAGCACGGCAGCGTGGCGCTGTCCGGCAGCACGGCAACCTATCATCCCGAGGAAAATTTCGCCGGTGCCGACTCGTTCACCTTCACCACCTTCGACGGCTTTGCGGACTCCAATCTTGCCACCGTCAGCGTCACGGTGGGCGACCCATCGGCGGCCGCCACGCTCGACCAAGACGGCGACCAATGGCCGGATCTGGCGGAATACGCGCTTGGACTGACCATCGGCTATCACAATGCGCCGCTTGCCGACGCTATGGCATTCCGCGACTACGGCGGCGCATCCTACTGGTCCATGCGCCTGGCGCGGTCCCCCGCCCCGGTCGATGTCGCGGCCGGCGTCGAATTCAGCTCGGATTTCATCCACTGGGTGCCAGGCGTCAACGTCACCAACGCCCCGTTCCTTCTGGAAGTCCGGGATCCGGATGCCGCCGCCAATCATCCGAAGCGCTTCTCCCGCATCCATGTCCACCGCTGAAATCGATCGATTCCCTCAACCAATCTCAGGGCTTCCCAGCGATTCGCCGTCATGGCAAACTCCTGCCATGCAAATCCTCGTGGCCGAAGATGACGCCCGACTGCGCAAACACCTGGTGGCGGCGCTGCGGGAGGCTGGTCACGAAATCGATGAAACCGGCGACGGGCTGGAGGCCTTGAAATTGTTAGTCAGTCGTCGGTATGACGCCGGCGTGCTCGATATCACGATGCCCGGCATGGACGGGGTGAGCGTCATTCGCGAGGCCCGGGCCGGCGGTTGCCGCACGACGTTCCTATTGTCCACCGCCCGCGGTGAACTCAGCGACAAGGTGGCCGGCCTCGATTCGGGAGCGGACGACTACCTCGTCAAACCCTATTCCACCGAGGAACTGCTCGCCAGGCTGCGGGCGGCCGATCGCCGGGCCAAACCGGAGACTTCGAATTTGCTGCGCGTGGCCGATCTGGAGATTGATCTGATCACCCGCACCGCCCGGCGCGGCGGCGGACAAATCATCCTCACCAACCGTGAGTTTTCATTGCT
>JBIHZT010000622.1:0-2708 GCA_044240265.1 Luteolibacter sp.
GCAGCTTGCGTGCGGCATCGAAAAGGAAGACGTGAGGTGTGGATTGCGCTCCGCAGGCGGTGGTGAACGACTGTTTTTCGCCGTCGTAAAGATAGGGAAAGGTCCAGCCGTAATCTTTCGCAAACGGAGCCATCTCCTCAAAGGAATCGTTGAAAGGCGAGTAGCCGAGTTCGTCCGGAGTGAGGCTGCCGGGGTTGTTGCCGTTCACCGCGATGAGGGCGACGCCCTTACCCTTGTAGTCCTGATAGATCGACTCCATCCGCGAGGCCGCCGCGACGGAGTCCGGGCAGTGGTTGCAGGTGAAAATGACGCAAAGCAGCTTGGCCTCTTTGAAATCCTCCTGGCTGTAGGTCTTTCCATCCGTGGCTGGCAGCGAGAAGCCCGGCAGGTCCGAGCCCGTCGGCAGTACTTTCGGGATTTCCTGCGCCATCACGGGAAGCACCAGGGCCACCGCCAATCCGAGTATCGTCTTCAATTTCACCATGTCGGTGAATACTTCGCCACCAGACCCGTTCATGCAAAAAATTTCAGGGAATTCGATCCGGCTTCCGCACTCCCCCACCCCGTCCACCTTGCTGAGCCTATCGTCTCAGATGTATCGCGTGGGTTGATCCGCGCTTGTTGATGGACTTGAAGAAAAGACGCTCTGGGTCATCGGGTCGCGTGGTCGGAGTTCGTTCAAACGTCCGGCCCGCGGCGCGGGATCACCTCTGAATTCAAATGTTGAAGACATCACCCCTTTTCCGCGTTGTGTTGTTCGGTCTGGGCGTGGGTATTCCGGCTTGCTGTTCTGGAGCAGCGGACGGCGCCAGGACCACCGGCATTCTCACCGGTAAACTTGCCGAAGGAGGACCACCCGAAAAACTCTGGTCAGTGCCCCTGCTGTATCGGAATCAGGCGAATCCTTATCTCCAGGAGCTCACCTTCCAAGGACAGCTCCAACTTCAATACGCTTACGGCTCCGACGACGCCGGGCAATACGGCAGCGGGGAAATCCCGGACGATTACACCTGGGGCAACATCGACGTCCGAAGATTCCGTCTCGGCATGAAGGCCCTCATGTTCAACAGCCTGAAGTTCCACAGCCTGGTGGATCTCTATCCGGACTTCTCGCCGGAGCTCTACAAAGGCATCGCGGAAGCCTATCTCGCCTACTCGGTGAGCGAGGCCTTCACGCTCGGCATCGGAAAAGCCGAGGTCAAGTTCACCCGCGAGATGGAAATCTCATCCCGCGAGATCCTGCCGTTCGAGCGCTCCCAGCTCGTCAACCTGTTCTACTGCGGCGAGCTCAGCGGCGCGTGGATCTCCGGCAAGGGAATCGCCGGCGGCTGGATCTATGAGCTCGGAGCCTACAGCAACGACATCACCCGGGAATTCAGCGACTTCGGCGGCGGCACCGTGGTCCTGGCGAAGATCGGCTACAACTACACCAAATACTCCGGCTTCGACTTCGCCCAGGCCGAGCTTCACTATCAGCATAACAGCGAACCCGGATACGCCGGCCCCAAGGGCGCGTCGCCGGCGTATTCGGACGGCATCGCGATTTCCAACGAACTCACCGAAGGACGCTTCAGCCTCACCACCGAGGCATTCTGGGGCGACGGCTCGCCGGCGGCGGCCAACACCGGCGGATTCACCGCCATGCCCACGTGGCTCCTTTCCGAAAAGCTGCAACTGGTGACCACTTTCCAGCTCGCGGGCAGCAGCGGCGACCAAGGCATCCCGCTTCCCAAGCGCTACGAGCAACTGGTCCCGGACGGAAAGACCATGAACGGCGACACCTACTTCGCCGGATACGCCGGGCTGAACTACTATTTCCACGGCCACAAGCTCAAGGTCATGTCCGGCGTCAAATACAGCTCGATGACCGGCGGCGACGAGGACTTCAGCGGCTGGACCTGGCTGGCGGGATTCCGAACCTGTTTCTGAGTTTCCCTCATTCCAAACCCGGATCATGCGGACCACCTGCGATTCCGGGTGAAATCCGGTTGCGATCAGCCGTAAAACGCTCACTGTGCCAATGGAATGAATGAGGATGCACAGAATTCACCGGATAGGAACAGCGTGAAGCTTGAGCGGCTGGAGCTTGCCCTCCGCGCTTCAAACGAAGGGGTCTGGGACTGGCAGACTGACAAGCCGAAAATCTACTACTCCCGGCGCATCCTCGAGTTCCTGGAATGCGGAAAGGACCGCGCGCCGAACTTGTTTCTCCCGCCCTACGAGACCATCCACCCGGATGAAAAAGAAGCCTTCATCCGCGCCGTGACCCAGGCGCTGCAGGACGGAGGCCCGGAGACACTCGCCGCAGACGCCCGCGTGCGGGCCGGCGGCGGCGATTGGCGCTGGTTGAAAATCCGCGGGACCGTGGTGCGCGACCGGGCGGGCAAGGCCCTCCGCATCGCCGGATCCATGATCGACATCAGCCAGCGCAAGGCTGCCGAAGCGCAGGTCGAGGAAGAACGGTTCCAGCTCAGGCAGCTCATCGATCACGTTCCGCTGCAGATCTATTTCAAGGATTTGGATTCGAAAATCACCATGGCGAACCAGCGCATGGCGGAGTGGATCGGCTACCCCAGCGGCAACGACCTCACCGGCAAACATGACCGCGATTTTTTCGACTCCGACCACTGGATGCCCGCGGAAAAGGACGAAAAGCAGATCATGCGGACGGGCGAGGCCATCATCGACAAGCTTGAACACGAGACCTG
>JBIHZT010000088.1:0-9599 GCA_044240265.1 Luteolibacter sp.
TTAGAACTGCTAGATGACGCCTCCGATCCCGAGCTCGCGGCAATCGACCTGCGGGAAGCCCTCGACGCGCTGGGAGAAATCCCCGGCAAGGTCGATACCGAGGACCTGCTAGGCGTGATTTTCAGCAGCTTCTGCATTGGGAAATGAAGTGGCCGGACATTGATCCGGGACCCATCTAAGATGCTGCGCGAATTTTAAAAAAGCCGCACCCGGATGGACCTGGTGCGGCTTTTTCGATGGAGAACTGAAGGGACGGGACGCCCCTTCCGCTTAGTGGCCCTGGCGGGCGGTGGCTTTGAGGCGGAGGGCGTTGAGGGCGATGAAGCCGGTGGCGTCGTCCTGGTTGTAGGCTTCCTCCTGGCCGCCTTCCATGGTGGCAACGGCTTCGGAATACATGCTGTATGGCGAACGGCGGCCGGCTTGCATGACGTTGCCTTTGTAAAGCTTCATGCGGACTTCTCCGGTGACGGTTTTCTGCGTCTCGGTGACGAGGGCTTGGATGGCGACGCGCTCGGGGGCGAACCAGAAACCGTTATAGACGAGCTGGGCGTATTTCGGGATAAGGCTGTCGCGGATGTGCATGGACTCGCGGTCGACGACGAGGGTTTCGAGGTCGCGGTGGGCTGCTAGCAGAATGGTGCCGCCGGGGGTTTCGTAGATGCCGCGGGATTTCATGCCGACGAAGCGGTTTTCCACAATGTCCACGCGGCCGATGCCGTTGCGGCCGCCGAGCAGGTTGAGGACGCGCATGATGCCGTAGGGCGTGAAGAGCGAGTAGCCGTCTTGCTGGCCGGTGGATTTCACGTCGCCCAACTCGCCGAGGATGGCGCAGAGGTCGATGTGCTTGAGGCCGATGGCGTTGCCTTTTTCAAACAGGATCTCGATGTATTCGGCCTGGTCGGGGGCGTCTTCCGGGGAAACGGATAGAACATACATGTCGGTGTCGGCCGGAGTGGTGGCGTCATACCACGGGTCTTCCATGGCCCCGGCTTCGAAGGAGATGTGGAGGAGATTCCGGTCCATCGAGTAGGGCTTCTTCATGGAAGCCTTGATCGGGATGTTGTTGGCCTCGGCGTAGGCGATCATTTCGGCACGGCCGGGGAATTCCTTGCGGAACTCGGCGTCGCGCCACGGGGCGATGCACTTGACGTTGGGCGCGAGGGCGGCGGCGGAGAGCTCGAAGCGGACCTGGTCGTTGCCTTTTCCGGTGGCTCCGTGGGCGATGGCGTCGGCACCCTCGGCGAGGGCGACGTCCATCATGGCCTTGGTGATGCAGGGGCGGGCGATGGAGGTGCCGAGCAGGTAGCGGCCTTCATAAATGGCGCCGGCCTGGATCATCGGGAAAATGTAGTTGGCGGCGAAGTCTTCCTTGAGGTCGCCGATGTAGCACTTGGAGGCACCGGTGGAGAGGGCCTTGGCTTCGAGACCGTCGAGTTCGTCGCCCTGGCCCACGTCCGCGCAGTAGGCGATGATTTCGGCATTGTATTTGGCTTTGAGCCAGAGAAGGAGGACCGAGGTATCAAGACCTCCGGAGTAGGCGACGACGATTTTCATGAGGCCGGGAGGCAAACATGAAGGGGCGGGAAGGTAAAAGCTGAAATGATGAAATACCGAAAGAGAAACCGCGCAGATTGTGAGAGGTGAGGCTTGGCAGCGGGCGGCGGGCGACGCGAAGCTCCCGGCAGATGGCAAGTTGTGAACATTGTGGAACGGAATTCTCGCCGAAGAACGGGCTGGTGCGCTTTTGCTGCAAGGGCTGTGAGTTCGTGGCGGACTTGATTTCGGAAAACGGGTTCGAGCAGTTTTATGATTTGAAACAAGGGCTGGCGGTGGCTCCGGTGCGGAGCCGACCGTTCGAGGAGCACGATTTCTCCTGGCTGCCGGCGAAGGTGGCGGAGGCGGAGGAAAAAGCCATAACGACCGGCGACGGAGCGCGGTTGGATCTGGCGCTGGAGGGGATTTCCTGCGTGGGCTGCGTGTGGCTGGTGGAGAAACTTTTCACGAGACATCCGGGCGGCGTGCGGGCGGCTGCGAATCCGTCAAGCGGACGGCTGCATCTGGAATGGATGCCGGGGAAGTGCGAGCTGGAGCCGTTTTTGAGGGAACTGTGCCAGTTCGGCTACGTGGCGGCTCCGGCGGGCACGGTGACCGGCGATCACGAGCGGCGGCGGCTGGCGGCGCGGCTGGGGTTGTGCGGGGCGTTCGCGCTGAACACGATGGGCTTCTCGCTGCCGGTCTATCTGGGGATGCCGGCGGATTTCGAGTTCGCGGCATTGTTCAAGCTGATCGCGTTTCTATCGGCGACGCTGTCGATGTTAGTCGGCGGCGGCTATTTCATGGACCGGGCGTGGCGGGCGCTGCGGGCGGGCTCGCTGCACATCGACCTGCCGATCGCGCTGGGTTTGGTGTCGGCATATGTCGGATCGATCGCAGGCTGGGCACTGGGAAGCGAGCGGCTGATGTATTTTGATTTCGTGTCGATCTTCGTGTTCCTGATGTTGGCGGGAAGGTATTTGCAAACGTCGGCGGTGGAGCGGAACCGGCGGCGACTGGTGCGGCAGCAACCGGTGCCGGAAGCTGTGCCGCGGGTGGATGGCGAGGGCGCGCCGGTGGGCAGGGCGGAGATTTCGCCGGGCTTGAAATTCCTGCTAGGACCGGGCCAGGCACTGCCGGTGAGCGGGGTGCTTGCGGCGGGCGAGGCGGATTTCTCGCTGGAATGGATTCACGGCGAGGCGGATCCGGTACGCTACTCGGCGGGTGGCCGACTGCCTGCGGGAGCCATTTTACTAAGCCGGACGCCGGCGGCGGTGGAGGCGAGCGAGCGGTGGGAGGACTCGCTGATCGCGAAGCTCACGGCACCATCAACCGGGGAACGCGGAACGCCGGGGCTGGACCGCCTGCTACGGGTCTATCTGGGCATCGTGCTGGTGGCGGGGGTGGCGGCGCTGGTGGCCTGGGGCGTCCGTGGGGATTGGTTGACCGGCGCTCAGGCGATGATTTCGATCTTCGTGGTCTCCTGCCCTTGTGCGCTGGGTGTGGCGATTCCTCTCGCCGATGACCTAGCGGCAGCGGCGATGGAGCGGCTGGGAGTGTTCACGCGGACGGCGACGCTGTGGCCACGACTGCGGCGGGTGCGGCGGGTGATTTTCGACAAGACGGGCACACTCACCTTGGAGCGGCCGGTTTTGGAGAATCCGGAAGCGGTGGGCACTCTGAATGACGAGGCGGCGCTGGCGTTGGCAAGGATGACGCATGGGTCGCTGCACCCGATCGCACGTTCACTGCTGGAAGCGCTGGGTACGCGCGGACAGAAATTATTGGCGGAAAATGAAATGGTTGTGAGCGAGGAGTTTCCCGGGCTGGGCGTTCGGTTAAGAACCGATCAAGCCGCGTGGTCGCTGGGCAGGGCGGGTTGGTCGGGTAATGGACCGCTCGCGACCGCGGCCGAGGCGGCGGGCAGCGAGTTGCGGAAAAACGGCGAAACGGTCGCAGCCTTTCATTTCAGCGAATCCTTGCGCCCGGGAGCGGTGGCCATGCTGCGCCGACTCGAGCATGACGGGCTTTCGCTGCATCTTCTGTCGGGCGACCACCCGTTGAAGGTGGGTAAAATGGCCCAAGCGCTCGGCCTGCCGCAAGACCAGGCGCACGGCGGACTCTCGCCGGAAGAAAAAGCCTCAGCCGTGAAAAAAATGGACTGTCAGGACACTCTCTATTTGGGGGATGGAGCGAATGATTCACTGGCGTTCGATGCGGCATTCGTAACGGGAACCCCGGTGGTGGACCGGAGTCTATTGGAATCCAAAGCTGACTTTTACACGCTCGGCTCCGGGCTGGAATTCCTTCCAAAACTGCTCAATACCGCCGCCGCAAGGGAAAACGCGGTGCGGGCGGCGTTCGGCTTCGCCTTGATTTACAATCTGACCACCGTCGCATTTTCAGCGGCAGGGAAAATGAGTCCGCTTCTGGCAGCAGTGCTGATGCCGATGAGTTCGATCGTATCGATCGTGATCGTGGCGAGTCTTTCCCGGCGCCGTCCGTTGAACAAAGGTTGATCTCTCCAAAGATTGCTCCTACGCTGGGCCTGTTCTTCTCCAACGAGACCATGTCCGCCACTCAACAAGCTCATCAGGATTTCGAAACTAACCTGCTCCTTCGCCTCGCTGGCTCGGACCGATTCAAAACCTATCAGGACGCATTCCGAACGGCTACCGGCCTCCCGCTGAGGCTTGTTTCCTCGGATCCGGAAAACTGGTGCCTCGATGACCAGAAGATCAACCGCAGCCCGTTTTGCGAGGCACTCAATCTTTGCAAATCCGCCTGCGGTGCTTGTATGGACACCAACCGCCTGCTGATGAAGCAAGCCGAGGTCAACGGCCCCACCACCTGCCATTGCTTCGCCGGGTTGTGCGCCACGGCCGTGCCGATCAAGATGGGGGCCTCGGTGATCGGCTTTTTAAAGACCGGTCAAGTCTTCAGCAGAACTCCCACCGAGGACCAATTCGACAGCATCCTTGGCGCGATCGGTCGGAAAACGCTGAACAAGAGCGCACGCACGGCGCTCAAAACCGCCTACTTGCAGACCCGTTATGTCGAGCCAATGCGCTACCAGAGCATGGTCACGCTGCTGGAAAGCTTCGCCGAACAACTCAACGAACACGCGGAATCCCTCGCCATCATCGAGGAGGGCAGCGAGCCCGCCGCCATCGCCAAGGCCCGCAAATACATCCACGAGCATCTCGACCAGCCACTGCCACTGGGTCAGGTCGCCCGGCAGGCCGGGCTTAGCGAATCCCACTTCTGTCGGCTCTTCAAAGATTCCGCCGGCCTGACACTGACGGATTATGTCAACCGCTGCCGCATCGACTGGGCCAAGCGGGAACTACTGAAGCCTGAGGCACGCATTTCAGAAATCGCATTTCTCGTTGGTTACCAGTCGCTTTCCCAATTCAACCGGAGCTTCGTCCGCATCGTCGGCTCATCCCCCACCCTCTATCGCAGGGAGCGCTTGGAACGCGCCGCCTCATGATGATTGCTTTTCGTGATTGCCGCCCGGAGCAATATTTTACATTCTGAGGCACGTCGAAATCATGGAAGATCGTTACGAAATCCGCGGAAAAATCGGTCAAGGAGGCCTCGGTGCGGTCTATCGGGGATATGACACCCGGATGAACCGGGAAGTCGCGATCAAGCGGATTTCGGTGACCAACGACGACCCCACGCTTCAGGAGGAATCCACCCGTCAGTTGATCAAGGAGGCCGGCGCCCTGGCCTCCCTTCAGCATCCCCACATCGTCACTGTTTACGACGTCGGCTCGGACGAGGACGGTCCTTACGTGGTGATGGAACTGATCAGCGGAAAGACCCTCGACGAACTCATCGAGCGGGCTCCGCTGACGTGGCCGGACTTTCGCGAGCTCGCCGTCCAGACCCAGGAAGCACTCATCGCGGCTCAGGAACTTGGGCTGATCCACAGCGACATCAAGCCGTCGAACCTGATGCTCACCTGGCTGCCATCGGGAAAATTCCAGATGAAAATCGTGGATTTCGGGCTGGCCACGCTGACCCAGTCCCAGTCGTTGGAAGACCTGCAGGAAATCGAGGCGGTCTTTGGCTCGATCTTTTTCATGGCACCGGAGCAGTTCGAGCGGGTCCCGCTGGACGCCCGGACGGACATTTACGCGATGGGCTGCGTGTATTATCAGGCACTCACCGGCACCTACCCTTTCCGGGGTGAAACCGGCCATGAAGTGATGATTTCCCATCTTCATCACAAGGTGATCCCGATCCAGGAGCTCCGCGCGGACATCCCGCTTTGGGCCTGTGACTGGATCATGTGGATGATCAACCGGATGCCGGCGGACCGCCCCGAGTCCGCGCGGGAGGCGCTTCAGGTGTTCTTCCAAAACGATAAGAATCCAAAACCCACGATGAGTCTGGGGAAAGCGCACGCGGCCATCCCGGCCGGCCCCCGCGCGCGCCTGGCCATCCCCGGCGGAGCACCACCGTCGCCGACTCCGACCAAGCGGATCATCTCCGATCCGAGAATGGCACCTCCCGGCTACGTCCCTCCCGTCGTCGAACCGGAACCCGTCGCGGCACCCGAGCCACCGCCCGAGGTCATTACCGCGCCGCAGCCGCTGCTGCCGCCGGAGGGCTCGAAGCCCAGCATTTACACCGCCCCCGACGAGACTCCCGACAACCTTCCACCCAGCCCGACCACACCGGTTATCCTGGTTCCGGCCAAGCATTACACGGTCCCTGCGGACATCACCCGCTCCAAAAAAGGCCGTAAAATCGGGATCGCAATCGCCTCTGTCATCTTCCTAAGCCTTCTTGGGTTCCTTCTGGCCACCCGGATCAAAGCGAGCAAGGCGAGCCAGCGCTTCAGCACCATGCTTGTGGAAGCTGGCAAGGACGGAACCACCGAGATCCCCATGAACGGCCAGGAACTCAACCATTTCCTCGATGTGGTCGCCAATGCGGACACCGAGGAAAAGCAGAAGGAAGTCTTCCGGCTACTCGCGATCGCCAAGCCGACCGACGGCGCGAATTTCGACGCCACCATCACCACATTCGTCACCACCAGCACCCAGTTGCTGCCGGAGGTTCGCGCGGCGATGATCCATGACGTGCTCGAAAAGCGCATGAACACGGCCTCCGTTCCCGCCCTGGTGGATTTCGCCCGCAGCACCAAGGACATCGTTTCCGCCACCGCCGCGCTGAGAGCAGTCCGGCCTGCGATCGGCGACGCCCAGTTCGATCCGTTTTTCTCCATCGTCCAAGGCCACCCGAATGTCGAACTCCGGAAAGCCGCCGAAGAAGGAATCACGGAAATCCTCCGCAAAACCAGCAAACGCGGCGAATACGCCAAGCTCATCAACAACGCGCTCAATTCCATCTCCGACAGCAAGATCCGCGAGGGATTGCAACGCCTGAAAACCGCAGCCGGCGGCTGACCCCTGTCAGGGCGAGTACACCACCACCGGCCCCACTCCGGGACCTTGCACGCGCCGGAGTTTTTCCACGACTTTTTTGAGAATTCCGGCCGCCGCTACCGCCTCGTCCATGGTGTTGAGTCGGGAAAAACTGACGCGCAGGCTACTTTTCGCACGCGCCTCGGGAATCCCCATGGCCAGCTGCACATGAGACGGCTTCTGCTTGCCAGTCATGCACGCGGACCCTGCGGAACAGGCCACCCCCGCGTCGTCCAGCAGGATCAGCAACCCGGCGGCATCGCATTGGTCGAATGAAAGGTGACTCGTATTCCACAAGCGGTGATCCCGGTCGCCATTGCCCCATGAGCCGGGAATCTCCCTCAAAACGATCGCTTCGAAGACATCCCGCATCTTGCAAGGAAGAGCTTCCGGAAACTTCCTCAACCATGCCGCCGCCGCTCCCATGCCCACGATTCCCGCGGTATTTTCCGTGCCGCTGCGCCTGCCCATTTCCTGACCGCCACCGTGCAGCAACGGTTTGAAACGAAATCCCTCCCGCACGTAAAGCGCTCCCACGCCCTTGGGTCCATGAAATTTATGCGCCGAAATCGACATCATATCCACGCCCAACTCCCTGACCCTCAGCGGAATCTTACCCACAGCCTGAATCGCATCCGAGTGAACCGGCAAGCCCCGCTCGCGGGCAAGCCCCACCGCTTCACGCAGCGGCTGGATCACACCGGTCTCATTGTTCGCCGCCATTAGCGAGATGTAAGCAGCGCCTTGCAGCGCTCGCCCGAAGCTTTCGATTTCAAGTCGCCCACCCGCAGTTACCGGCACCCGCACCACTTCCCGCGCCTGATCCTCCACCCAGCGCAGCACCGCGCTGTGCTCGATGGCCGAAACCACCGCCGTCCCCTGCCCCGCCAGTCTGTCCAAGGAGTGCAGCGCCGTATTCACACTTTCCGTGCCGCCGCCGGTGAAAACGATTTCCCCAGGCTGCGCACCGATGAGTTCCGCCACCTGACCCCGCGCCTCGTCAATCGCCCGGCGAGCCGATTTCGCCGCCGCGTAGCTTCCCGAAGGGTTCGCAAACCCGTCCCGCAACCAAGGCAACATCGCCTCCAGCACCTCCGGCGGCAGCGGTGTCGTCGCATTGGCATCGAGATAAATCACCGCGCCAGCATCCTGCCACCCGGAGCCGAGATCAACCCGTAAAAGTGAGTCCGTCAGAACTTCCCGGCAGCGCGGAAATTCACGATCATTGCGTTTGCCCAGCGCAGGAACAAATCCCCCCAAGTCGCCGCGTGCCGCAGCCACTCCATCGCGAATTCCCGGCAGTTCTGCAGCGGAGACTCCGCCGCCACACACAGCAGCCCGGCCAGCACCAGCAGGTTGGCCAGATAAATGATGACCAGTGAGAGGAAGGTGCCGTTTTCCTTCAGATCCGGCTGATCACGCGGGATCATCCACAAGGTCCACACCATGTGGAACGTCCACGTCACGCCCATCGCCGCGAAAAGCAGACGGTCCCAGCCCGGTGCCAAATCCGCGAAATACCGTACCGCCGCGTAAATTACCACGCACACCACCGCCCAGAACGGCACGAAATATGGCGACAGTGCGATCACCAGATTCGTCTTGTTCGTCGTGATGTAACCACCGTCCGCACTCACGTGGAAATCCGTCACCTTCCCGCGGTAAAGCAGCACAAACACCGCATGCGTCAGCTCATGCCCCAGCACGTAGAGATAGAGAAAAAACGTCTGCAGCAGCCCGGAACAGAACCAGCCGAGCATCACCAGCGCCCCCGTCGCGAAATACCAGAACTCCGCCGTTTTCCAAAAATTCTCATCCACCGTCGCCTGCGAGAACCGCGACAAAAACGTCCAGCTCGTCACCCAGCACAAGGGCAGCAGCACCAGCGCCAGAGTCCAACGCATCACCCGCGTCACCCACTCCACGGACACTCCTCCGCCTTCCGACTCCGCCGCCGCGACCGCCGCCCACACGAACTTTTCCGCACGCTTCCCACCCCGCCGGTTCGCCTGCTCATGCGCCCGCCGGTTTGCCGAGCTGAGCACCTGCGCGAATGAAACCTTCTCCCGCCGCTGGTTTTTCTGCGGCCGGCGGCTGGCGGAGGACTTGGGGCGGGGGTTCTTTACCATGCGAACGGTGGCGCAGATTATTTCGCAGATCTTAATAAATCAAGAAACAACATCACGAAACCCACCCGACGTTCAGATGCGCATATCCTGCTGAAATTTCCCTGCGTTTGGCCTTGCCATGGTCATTTCCGGCAGTAGTTTCGGCGTCCGTTTTTCTTTCTACTGGCAGACGGTTGGCGCCCCGGTGTCTGTCAGTTTTATCCTCCGGGGCAATTGCAGGAAGGAAACGAAACCAACAACACAACCCCAAACCAGATACCATTATGGCTTACGCATGTGCGGAACCCACCAACCAGGCACTCAACGACCTGATCGATTCGAAATTCCGCGAATTCCGCGAAGGTTCGATCGTCAAGGGCACGATTCTTGAAATCCGTCCCCAAGTTGTCCTAGTCGACATCGGCTACAAATCCGAAGGAGCCATCCCGTCGAACGAGTTCGAGGATGAGGAAATCGAAATCGGCGACGAAATCGAAGTGCTCCTTGAGCGTCTTGA
>JBIHZT010000623.1:0-2706 GCA_044240265.1 Luteolibacter sp.
ACACCGTAGGAACCAAGGGTGATCTGTGCGACAATGCTGCCGGAGCCTTGCGGAGAAAGCGTACCGGTCCATGTGCCGCCGCGTTTGAAGAGGATCTGATCGCCGGGTTTGAAGGTGGTGGCATTGACCTTGCCAATGCTTTTCCACGGAGTGGCCTCGCTGGTGCCGTTGTTGGTGTCGTTGCCGGCGGGATCGACATAATACGTGGATGCAGGCTGTGGCGTGGCGCTTGCTTCCGAGCTGTTCGGGCCGGTGCCCTGGAGGTTTCCTGCCGCCACGACGTAGTAGTAAGGCGTGCCGTTGGCGACCGTGGTATCCGTAAAACTGGTCCCAGTCACATTGCTGGCAAGGATCGAATAAGCACCGCCGGGAGTTAGAGATCTGCTGACGGTATACCAGGTTTCCCCGTCATTCGGAGCCTGCCACGACAGGCTGACGCAACCCGTGCTGCCAACCGCAGTGAGGCCCGTCGGCGCGGTATCCGGTGCCGGTGCTTCGGACGACTGGATGGTGAGCACCTCGAGGTCGGTGACGGTGCGCGAATAGATTTTCGCGTCGCGGATGTCGCCGTGGAAGAACAGGCTGTTCGCATTGCTGCGGCCGATCTTGTAAGTGACGCTGGTGGTCACCGGTCCTTGGGTGCAGTTGCGCGTGCTCTTCAGGACACCGTTGAGATAGACACGCACCGTGGTCGAATCAAAAGTGACGCAGACGTGCTGCCACTGGTTGAGCGCAATCATCACGCCCGAGTTCCAAATGGTGTCATCCAGAATCACATGGATGAAGTGATTGTTCAGTCCCCAGCCCGATCCGTAATTGCCGGGAACATCGCAGTCGAAAACGCTCTCGATCGATCCGCCCACAGGATCGGAGCTTTTGGGATAGATCCAGGCGGCGAGTGTGCGGGAACTGCCGTTGGTGACCGGCGTCTGCACGTAGTCGTCCACGCCGTCGAAGGACAGTGATCCCGCATTCCAGACCGGCGTGGCGGGTGCCCCCGCCAAGGTGGCGCTACCAGCGGGGCCGGCGGAGTTCGCCGCGGTGGTGCCGCTGGTTTCGTTGAACTCATACCAAGCCAGCCGGTCCTGGGCCAAGGTTCCGCCGAGGCAGTTGACGGAGAGTAACAACAGCGCGGCGAGAGAGCTGAGGAAATTACCAGACCCGGATCGATTTTTGGCGATGGGAGTATCCATGATGAAAGATGTTTGAAAATCACGGGTTCACGAGCACTCGAAGGCGGGCGAATTTGGATGCCGCGCCGCCGTTAGGAACCGTGACCGTGATTCTATCGGGGGACGCTTCATTTTCCTGAATCTGCACTCCCGGGCTGGATGTGGCGCCGACCGTGATGGTTTCCGGCCAGGTGGCGAGAGTAGTGCCCACTTCGACGACGAGGGTGATGTCGGAGGTTTCCGAGGAATCCGAGCGATTAAAGGTGAAGACGAGGCTGTCGCTTACCGTAGAGACTTTTGGCGCGAGGCTGGAGTCGGATTGGGAGGGATCGCCGCCAAGAATGTATTCGATGACATTGGGGATGCCGTCGAAATCGGGGTCGGCGGCTGCGGCGGGGTTGGCAACGCCCGCGGTGCCGATCCATCCGGCGAAACCGGTGCTCAGGGCGGCGAGTTTGATTTGTTTGGCGGTGAGGTCGTAGGTGACTGCGTAGCCGCTTGGAAGACCGGTGACGGTGGCGAAGGCGGACCCGGTTAGAGATCCGAAGCTGGCGATGATGATTTCCGGCGCGGCGGGCGCTCCTGATAGAGCGAGCGTGGCGTTGGTGATGTCGAGGTTGCCGGTGACGTTGAGGCGGTCGGCGGATGCTCCGTCCACCTCGATGGCAAGCTCGCCACTGATGGCAGCGGAGGCAGCGGTGACCGTGCCGGGGCCGTTGTCGCCGGGGGCGAGGCTGGCGCCGGCGGCGATGTTGACCGCGCCGGCAATCGTTCCGGATCCGCCGAGGGTGGCACCGGCTGAGGCGATGGCGGATGAGCCGAGCGAGCCATCGATGATGACGGTTCCCGCGGCGGCGGTCATGGTGCCGGTGAAGGTGTTAGTCCCGGAGAGGACCAGCGTGCCGGGGCCGGATTGAGTGAGCGCGCCGGTGGTGGAGATTTGGTTGTGGATGTTGCCGCTGAAGGCGAGGCGGCTGCCCGCCCCCACGGAAATCGAGCACGGGCCGCTCAGCGCGGTGTCCACCGCGATGGTGGATGGCTGGCTGCCCGTGGCGGTGATTTCGCTTTTGACTTGGAGGAAACCCCAGTCGGCATTGGCCTGGCCGGTGCTGGTGATCTGCCCGCCGCGGAGCTCCAGGCCGTTGCGGATGGTGCCGCCGACGGCGGTGATGTGCCAAGTCCCGCCTTGGTCGATGGTGATTTTTCCAACAGCTCCGTTGTTCCACTCATTGCCCGTGGTCCAATGGCCTGACGATAGCAGCGTGCCGCCGGAGCGGATGGTGACCGGACCGGTGCCGATGCTGGTGAAGCCGCCGTTGTCGGCGCTGGATTGGGTGATTTCAAGGGTGCCTTCCACGACCTCGGTGCCGCCGCTGAAGGTATTCATTCCCGGTAAGGACAATTTGCCTGATCCTGATTTGGTGAAGGTGCCGATGCCCTGGAGGGTTTGGTTGTTCCAGGTGATGGTGTTGCCGGTGGTGACGCGTAGCTCGGTTTGGGCGTTATTAACCAGACCGCCGTTCCACATTCCGCC
>JBIHZT010000624.1:0-2704 GCA_044240265.1 Luteolibacter sp.
GCCGAGCAGCAGGACGAGCAGGGGAGTGAGCCAGAATTGCAGGCCCTCGGGCACGAGCGGGATGGCGAGGCGGAGCAGGCCGTAGAGTCCGAATTTTTTCAAAACGCCGGCATGCAGCATGGCGACGGGAGCGGGCGCGCTGGCGTAGGCGGGAGCGGCCCACGAGTGGAACGGGAAGAGCGAAACGAGCGTGCCGAAGCCGACGATAAGCAGCGCGGCGATGCTTTTCTGCGAGGCGGGGTCGATGGAACCGGCGGCGGCGACCATTTTCACCATGTCGTAAGTGCCGGTGAGATTGGCGAGCCAGACGAGGCCGGCTAGCAGGATGATGGAGCCGAGGCCGAGGTAGATGGTGATTTTCCAAGCGGCCTCGCGGCGGTCGCCACGGCCGAGGATGCCGATCATGAGGAAGGTCGGGATGAGCGCGAGTTCGTGGAACGCGAAGAAGAAGAACAGGTCGGTCGCGGCGAAGGCACCGAGTGCGCCGCCTGAGATCAGGAGCGATGAGCCGTAGTAGAGTTTTTCCTTACCTTCGGGAGCCTTGCCGGAGAGCACGGCGGCGAGGGTGACGATCACGGAAAGCAGCACCATGATGGCGCTCATGCCGTCGGTGAAGCCGAAGGCGAGATTGAGCGCGGGCTTTTCGAGGACCGGCACGGAGAATGACCAGCAGGTGCATTTCCACGAGAACGCGGCGGAGATGCCGAGCGCGAGATTGAGCGCGGAGGCGGCGATGGCGGTGAGCCGGGCCGGCGCGCCGAAGAGGATCGCGATGAACGCGGCGATCGGGAGAAAAACGAGGAGGGCGAGCATTTGGAAAGTTTGCTGGTTTTCAGTGGGAAGATATCAGCGGCCGAAGACGGTGAAGTAGACGACGAGAATGACGCCGAGTCCGAAGACAAACGCGTATCCCTGGAGGCTGCCGGATTGGACCTTGCGGAAAATATTACCGAAGGACTCTGCCGCACGGCTGAGCCCGCCGACGATGAGGCCGTTGATGAGGAACTCGTCGAAGAAGGCGACGATGGCGGCGAAGGCGTCTTGGAAATAACGGACGAGGAAGTTGTCGTAGAGGCCGTCGATGTAGAAGCGGTTTTGCAGCAGCGGGATCGAGACGGGGTCTTTTTCCTTGCCGGTGTAGAGGGCGAATCCGGCGATGACGCCGGTGAGAAGCGCGCCAATGGAGACGTAGGTGACGAAGCCTAGGTGGATGAGATGTTCCGGTTGATGATAGGCCGGGGCGAACTTGCTCGCGACGAACGGGAATCCGGCGATCACGCCAAGGATGGCGAGAAGCACCAGCGGGCCGGACATCAGCGGGCCGACCTCATGGGCGTGCGAGGCGTTTTCGGAACGGTTTTTTCCGAGGAAGGCGACGACGTAGAGCCGGGTCATGTAAAACGGGGTGAGCACCGCGACGGCGGCGGCGATCCAGAAGAGGATGGGTTCCTTTTCGTGGGCGGCTTCGAGGATCTGCTCCTTCGAGAAGAATCCGGAAGTGAAAGGCACGGCGATGAGCGCGGCGAATCCGATGAGGAAGGTGAATCCGGTGACCGGCATTTTCTTGAGCAAGCCGCCCATTTTCCAGATGTCCTGTTCGTGGTGGCAGGCGTAAATGACCGCGCCGGAGCCGAGGAAGAGCAGGGCCTTGAACCAGGCGTGGGTGAAGAGGTGAAACATGCCCGCCTCGCCGGAGACTAGGCCGACGGCCATGACCATGTAGCCGAGCTGGGAGAGCGTGGAGTAGGCGAGCACGCGCTTGATGTCGTCCTGCTGGGTGGCCATCAGCGCGGCAACGAGGGCGGTGATGCCGCCGGTCCAGGCGATGACGGCGCTGGCTTGCAGGCCTTCGAAGACCTCGAAACCGAGCGTGAATTGCAGGCGGAACAGCATGTAAACCCCGGCGGCAACCATGGTGGCGGCGTGGATCAAAGCGGACACCGGAGTCGGGCCTTCCATGGCGTCCGGCAGCCAGACGTGCAGCGGAAGCTGGGCGGATTTGCCAACAGCACCGCAGAAGATGCAGAGCACGGCGGCGGAAAGCACACCGCCGAAGATCGCAGGATTGGCGGTTTGGAAGGCTTCGAGGCCGTCTTTCATTTGATCGAAAGCGAGGTGGCCGGTGATGCCCCACAGCATGAGAATGCCGACCATGAAGCCGAAGTCGCCGATGCGGTTGCAGAGGAACGCCTTTTTCGCGGCATCCGCGGCGGAGTCCTTCTGATACCAGTGGCCGATGAGGAGATAGGAACTGAGTCCGACCAACTCCCAGAAGATGAAGGTCATGATGAAGTTGTCCGCCAGCACGATTCCGGTCATCGAAAACATGAAGAGTGATAAGCCGGTGAAGTAGCGGGCCTTCGCATCGTCGTCCTTCATGTAGGCGAGCGAGAAAACGTGGACCAACAAGCCGACGCCGGTGACGACGATCATCATGCCGGTGGAAAGCTGGTCGAGTTTGATGCCGATATTGATGGAGAAATCGCCGAGCGTCGCCCAGGCGAAATGGGAGGTTTCATTTTTCCCTAGCAGCATTCCGGCGATGACGAAGGTCGCCAGCGCGGAGGCCACCGAGACGATCGGTGCGAGTCCGGTTTTTTTCAGGACGAGTTGGTTCGCCGCAGCAACGGCAAGCGGGAGGAGAAGGAGGATCCAGGCGAGATTCATGGCGGGTAAAAATGGGAGAAATCAGCCTTTCAGCGAA
>JBIHZT010000625.1:0-2703 GCA_044240265.1 Luteolibacter sp.
ATAGTCGGCTTTGGTGAAGGTGAGGTCGAAGCGGCGCTGGGTCTGGATGATTTCCCCCTGGCAGACTTCGCGCGCGGCGTTGCCGACCTTGCGGCAGATGTCGATGCTGTTGAAATCGGTGGCGAGCGTGAGCGCGTGGGAGAACAACACGTCGCCGAGCAGGACGGAAAGCGCGTTGCCCCATTTTGCATTGGCGGTGGGGACCATCCGGCGGGTGTTCGCGCCGTCCATGATGTCGTCGTGAACGAGCGTGGCCATGTGGATGAGCTCGAGGATGACGCCGATTTTCAAATGGTCGTCTGTGACGCCACCGGTCGCGCCGCCGACGAGAATGGCGAGTGCCGGGCGGATGCGCTTGCCGGAGGTGTTGCAGATGTAGGCGACGTAGGGCTCGACGGCGGGATCGAAGGCGCGGACTTGTTCGCGGATGGCGATTTCCACGCGCTCGAGTTCCGGACGGACGAGCTCGAAGGGGAAAAGGGCGCTGCTGGGTGGCGGAGTGGTGGTGGCTGCCATGGTAGGTGGTCGGGCTGGCTCTAATTTCCACAGGCAGCGGCTTCCCGCAACCTTCGATATGATGAGAATTTTTCCGAGTTGCGCGGAAAGCGTGTTTTTCCAGCTATATTCTTGCTGGAATCCGCCCGGTCGCGCTAACTGCCCACATCCATGAAAAACCGAGCGAATTGGCTGTTGATCCCCGCTGTGGCGCTGGCTTTGGGGGCCTGCAAGAAGAAGGAAGAGGTCAAGGCGTCTGAAGCTCCACCGGCAGTCGCCGAGGCTCCGCCGCAAGCGTCCGCCACACCGGCGCCGGAAGTGAAAATCCTCGGTTTGAGCTCGGAAGAACGCGCCGCCAAGCTCGGTTTCGTGCGCCATCTGCCGCAGGACACGGAGGTCGTGCTCGCCTTTCACAACGGCACAAAAACCGTGGACCGGGTGAAGGCCTCGAAGCTCTGGAAGCTCGTTCAAAACCAGTTGGGCGGCGGATTCGGGATGGCCCCTGCCGATGACGAAGAATTGAACGAGTCAATCGCACCCGCGGACCCCGCTGAGCCGGAAGCGGGGCCGGCCGGGCTGTTCGGCACCGAGTTCACGCTCGCGCTGGGCAAATCCACCTCCGTCCAGACTGGCAACCTCCTCACGCTGAACCGCCGCATGGGCTATTTCCAAATCCGCTCCGCCACCAAGTCCTTCCTCGCGGCGATGAAGTCGGGAGATGTCGCCGCACTCGCGGATTCATTTTCCAACGGCTACGGACCGGAACTTGCCAAGGAGCTTCTCGACGATCCGGAGTCGGGCATCGCGCTGATCGAAAAAACCAGCATGCCGCCGGTTTATCTCGCCTTCCGGACCCGCGAGGAGGACCGGCCCGTCGCCGCGCAACAGGTCGCCGCGATGGTCGAAAACGTCAATATGCTCGGTGAAATGGTCGAGCCGGTCGAAGTTGAACAATCCGGCGGAAAATTCGCAGGATTCAAAATCCTCGGCACCAAGGTTTCCGCCATGCTGGCCGAAGACCGCGAGTCCATGGAGGAGGAAATGGAACCCGCCAAGGTGGATCAACTGCTCGCCGCCATCGCCAAAAAAGACATCGTCGTCGTGAGCGGTGCCGTCGGTGACTACGTCGTGCTCTTCTTCGGTGGCTCGGTGGATGATTTCAAGCTCGCCGGCGATGTCGGCCAGTCGCTGGCGGCGTCCACCGCGCTTGCCTTCACCGACGCCTACGCCTCCAAGGAACTCGCCGCCGTCGCCTATGGCCAGAAGGAAGGCATGGATACCATGATCCAGGCCGCCGGTGGCTTGGCGGACATGACCAACGGCCTTCGCGACGGCCTCGCCGGTTCCGAAGTGCTCGTCGATACCCGCGACCTGGAAGCGATGTTCAAGATCGTCGCCGAACGCGAAGCCGCCTTGCGGAAACTGGCAGGGAACGACTCGTTAGGCATGGTCGCGTTTTTTGAAGAAGGTCTCAAACTCGAATCCTACGGCGGCACCGACAACGGCATGATCGACTGGAAATCGCCCAACAAACTCGCCCGTCTCGGCGATTCCGAGGACGTGCTGTTATTCGCCGATCTGACCACGGACGCCGCCTATGACGAGAAGTCGCGCGCCTATCTGGAAGCCCTGCTGGAAACCTCCTACGCCATGACGATGAAGCTCGCGGAAACTCCGATGGAGGGCGAGCAAATGGCGCAATTCAAGGCGATGGCCGCCATGTTCGACGGGAAATTCCGCCCGGATCTGGTCGCGCTTTGGGATGCCTTCAGCAAGGACTTCGGCGGCGGCCTCGGCAATGAAAGCGCCGTGATCGTCGATCTCAAAGGCACCGCGCCCGCCGTTCCCGGCGTGGCCCAAGAGGTCGTGGACAAGGCGAGGGTGCCGCGGCTTTCCATCGTCGCGCCCGTCACCGACCGCGCCAAACTCGCCGCCTCGTGGGACAAGATCAACACCACGCTCACCGGCACGCTCGCCAAAGTCGGCGAGATGACCGGCCAGAAAATCCCGATGCAGAAACCCATCAGCTCCGAAAAAAGCGGCAACACCACCTGGTTCTTCCCGCTGCCGTTTTTCACCGACGATTTCCTGCCGTCCGTGACGGTCGGTGACAAGTGGTTCGTCGCCTCCTCGTCCAAGAACCAGGCGCTCGATCTCATCGCCAAGGCTGATGCCAGCGGTGAGCCCCGCGATGGATTCTGGCTGAGC
>JBIHZT010000089.1:0-9551 GCA_044240265.1 Luteolibacter sp.
GGGTAGTTATATCTCGCCGCTGCTCTTCCATATCAGTTGGGACGAGATCCAAGCGTGGCTGGGGAAGAATGGCAAGTGACGGTGGACTGCCGGGTTTAAATCATCACTTTCGGAATCAGAAAGGCAAAGGGAATGGCTGAAACGGGCAAGGTAGCTCATCACGGGAAATCGGAGAGCATTTCACGGACGGAATCCGTGGTGAGCGGCGGTTGCCCGGTGCTGGGGGCGAAGATCATCGCGCCGGTGAATTCACAACGCACCCGCTGCGGTGGTTCGGGAACCGGTCCCGCGCCTTTGGCCCGGCGACGAAGGTATTCCGACAGACTGCTCCGCTCCTGTTTCGCCAGGGAACGGATCAGCTTCGCCTCGTCATCGGTGACTTTGAACGAAATCGTCTTCATGGCTAAGTCGGTAATACCACAGGGTGAATTGGCAAGCCGATTGTCGACGGGATTGGCCTTGAATCGTCGGAACCATTCGCTAGCGTGATCGAGACATGAAACTCGATCGTATCACCATGGATCCGGAGCAAATGAACGGCCAGCCGTGCATTCGAAAACTTCGCTTGACCGTCCGCCGGGTGCTCGAGATCGCAGCACTTTATCCTGACCGTTCGGAACGCTTGCAAGAGTTTCCCGAAATCGAAGACGAGGATGTCCGTCAGGCGCTCCATTACGCGGCGCTCCTGTTACCGGACGGAATTTTCCAGCTCGATCCCGATGCGTTGGTTGCTTGATCAGGGGCTGCCCCGCAGTTCTGCCGCCTTGCTCAACGAGGCTTCCCAGGACGCCATCCACGTCGGGGATGTCGGCATGGCGGGTGCGACTGATCCCTCGATTCTCCTGCATGCACTGCATGAGGATCGTGTAGTCGTGACCCTCGATGCCGACTTCCACTCGCTGCTTGCGCTGAATGGCTCCTCCCGTCCCTCAGTGATCCGGATTCGGGAAGAAGGGCTGAAAGGCGAAGCTCTCGCCAAGGTGATCTTATGCATTGCGCGGCAATTCGAGAAGGAACTCGAAGGCGGCTGTGTGATGAGCTATCAGGGCGGAAAAATCAGATACAGCAAGTTGCCGCTTTCTTAACGAAAAACACCTTCAGGCGGGGCCTGCTTGATTTACTCGTCCCGCACGGACACGCGGCTGAGGTCCAACTCCGGATTTGCCATGGTCGCGGAGGTTACGCCTCGCATCTTGAAAATGCTTCCCCTTAGCGGGAAACTCAAGCGGTCTTGCCGTCGGCCTTGGGCTTGCGGAACTTCGGCGGCTCGGGGGCTTTGGTGGGCACGACTTTTTCGATGGCTTCGACGGGGACCCAGCCGCGGGTCTTGGTGGCGAAGGCGACATAGACCCAGCGGCCGGACTCGGTGATGATCTCGCACAGCGAGCCGGGTGGAGCATCGATGACCTCGGGGGCGGTGCGGGCGGCGTCGGTGTGGAGCGCGGTTTTTTCCGCGACGATGACGGCTTGTTTGGCGAGGGGGGCGAACTCGGCGTCGTCGGGGAAATAGCGCCAGCCGAGCACACCGGCGGAGATCAGGATGGGACCTAAGACGAGCGCCGCGACGGCGGCGACGCGGGCACTCGCGCCGGGACGGGTGGCGGGGAAGACGAGCAGGGCGAGGGCGCAGAGCCAGACGCCGGACCAACAGACGGTCTGCCAGGCGGAGAGAGGGAACTTGGCGAGCGCGTATTGGTATTCCGGGCGCTGGACGACGATGGCGCCGTATTTCCGCTCGATGAAGCGGAGGTTCTGGCGGGCTTCCTGGTGGCCGGAATCCCGGGCGAGCGCCCGGCGATAGTAGAGCGCGGCCTGGCCGGGAGAGCCGGAGCGGTAGCAGGCATTGCCGATGTTATAGAGCGTGTCGGCGGAGAGTTGTCCGTAGTTTCCCGCGCTGAACCAGAGCTTCAGGGCTTCGTCATACTTCGCGGCGTCGTAGGCTTCCCGGGCCTGGCTGGCGATGTCGGCGGCGCGGGCGGGCGGGGCGAGTCCGAGAGTGGCGATGACAATGCATGCCAGCGCGGCCTTGCGGAGGAGCTTGAGGATTTCTTCGCGGCGTTTTTGATCGAGCACGGCTTGCGGTTTCTCGGCACGGAAGCAAACGGCGTCGCGCTCGGCAAGCACGGCCTGGATTTCCGGCGGCGGGCTGCCACCCAGCCAGCGCTCGATGAAGCCGCCGGCGGCTTTGAGGAAATCCGTTTCATCGGCGGACTTGGATTTTTCGATTTCGCGGAGTTCGGCAATCTGCGCGTCGCGGCGGGGATCCTTTTTGAGGCGCGGGGCGAGGCGCATCCAGAGTGCTTTGGCGATGAGGACGAGGGCCAACAATCCACCTGCGGCGTGGCCGAGCCAGGAGGGTAGAGGTGAGGAAAGGGGGGTGACAAGCTGGGCCGGACTCAGCGGGGCGAGGATGTCGGTCATGCGCTCGAAGGGGACGGCGAGGGTTTGGACGGCGGCCCCGGCGGCTGCCGGCGCGGAAGTGTTCGGGCGCATTTGCAGCGCGATGGGCTCGGTGGTGAGGGTCTTGTAGGACTCGTCCTTCGGGTCGAAGTAAACGAGGCGGAAGGGCGGGATTTCCGACTTCATTTCCAAGGGGCGGATGGATTGGTGGAAAATGACGCTGCCGGAGAGTTGGCGGCGCTCGTCGCCGCGTTGCTCGGTGGTGGTGCCGTAGATTTTCCAACCGGTGGCGTTTTCCAAGGCCGGCGGGCGCATGGTGTCGAGATTGCCGCTGCCGCTGACGATGAGATCGACGGAGATGGGGTCGCCTTCCTGGACGTCGGTGATGGCGGTGCTGGCGCTGAGGCGGAAGCTGCCGACGGCGTTCTCAAAGCCCTCGGGTGCGTTGGGCGGCAACGGGTTGGCATCGATTTCCAGCTTGGGCACTTGCAGATAGATCTCGGTGTTGACGGCACGCGGGAAGGGGTCGAGCACCCGTTCCTGCGTGGTCAGCCGGATTTTCGCGGGACCGATGCTGATCCTGCCGGTGCGGGTGGGAGTGATGGTGCTGGGGTAGGCGACGGAGACGTAGCGGTTGCCTAATAAATTGATGCGGCTGCGCATCGGCGACGGTTGGAAGCGCCACGCCGCCACGCCGTCCCGCTCGAAGTCCGGGATGCCCCAGTCCTGGACGAGCATTTCCTCGGGGACGAAAATCTTGATCTCGGTGGGGGTGGTCTCGTTTTCGTAGGGCTTTGGATTCATGATCCGCAACGAACTGGCATAGCGAATCGTGTTCTCTCCGGACCGGACCTCGGACCATTGGAGGTCGTCGGGATTGAAGACCTCGAATTCGAGCGGCTCGGTCTGGGTCTTGATGCCATCCACCAGCACGGTGACCGGCGGGATGACGTATCTGCCCGTTTCATACCCGGAGACGATGTAGCCGTAGGAATACTCCAAGGTTCTACCAGGCAGGAGGTTCGTCTGCGGGCCTCTGCCGGAGAGTTGGATGGCGATGTTTCTGACCTTCGGGATTTCCGGGATGCCGATGTTCTGTGCACCGATGACGGAAATTTCCAACAAAGCCTGCTCGCCTCGGGCGAGGAAGGTGGTGGACAGGCGGCTGGAGGTCTGGCCGCAGACGTGGGCGCAGAGGAGGGTCCAGAGCACGAAGGCCGGGAGCGCGCGGGTGAGGTTTTTCCAAGTATTCATGTGGTTACCAGTCTTTTGAAGCGTCGCGGAACTCGCGGCGCCCGGGGGTGAGCGGACCTTTTTCGAGGTCAGCGTTTTCCTTGAGGATGCGGTGGGCGCGTTCCTGGGGGGATTCGTTCGGATTTTCGCCGTCCTTGTCGCCGTCCTTTTTATCCTTGTCCTTATCTTTTCCTTTTTTCCCGTCCTTGTCGTTGTCGCCCTCGTCGCCGGAGCCGTCTTTGGGATCCTTGTCACCCTGGCCTTTGTCGCCGGGTTCTTTTTCACCCTTTTCGTCGCCTTTGCCTTCGCCTTCTTTCGGCTCACCATCGCCCTCGCCTTCCTGCGGTTCGCCCTGACCGGGCTGGGGCTGCGGCATCGAATTCTCTGTGTCCTGTTTTTCCTCCTCCAGGAGTTCCTCGAGGCGCTTGAGGTAGGTGACGGTCAACTGACGGTTGTTGCGGGCGAGCTTGTCGGCGGGGGCCTTGGCGGCGGCGGATTCGTAGTGCCGCACGGCGTCGGTCCAGTTGGTGACAAGCGATTCGAATTTGGCGTAACCACTCGACTCGCCCTCGTCCGGAGCGTCGGATTCGCGGAGCTGGGCGAGGGCTTCCTTGACGAAGGTGTCGAAGCGGGCGAGGTCAGGAACGGCCGCCGGATCGGTCGGGTAGGATCCGCCGGACAAGCCTTTCCAACCGAGTTGGAAAAGGGAGTTTCCCATGCCGAGGTGGCCGCTCGCCTGGACCTTGGAATCGGTGGATAGCAGCGACTGGCTGAAGGCGGTGCGGGCGGCGCGGAAATCCTCCGCGCGGTAGGCGGCGGTGGCCTCGCCGAGACGGTAACGGGCGCGCGTCTCGCGGAGCTTGGATTTTTCGGCGAGTTGGTGATAGGCGTCGCGTGCCTCCTCGTGGTTTTTTGAAGTCAGGGCCGCTTTGGCGTCGGTCGCTTCGCTGGCCTCGGCGGCGTCCATCGTGAAGAACGCGCCGGTGACGAGCAGTGCGGCATGGATGCCCTTCCAACGGGTGCCGGCGACGATGGAGACGATGAGGAACAGAATGGCGGGAAACACCAGCCACTGATAGAACTCGATGGAGATGCGGCGCTCGCGGCCTTCCATCTGAAACGCGTCGAGCCCCTCCACCACGGATTTCACCAATGCCGGGATGTCCGGCCCGGAGCCGGCGATGGTGAAGCGCCCCTTGGTTTCCTCCGCGAGCTTGCGCATGACGTTGGTCTGGAGCCGGCTGATCACGGTGCGGCCGGATGAATCGACCATCTGTCCGTTCGGGCGGACCGGGTTAGGGACGAAGCCGCCGTCCTCGGTGCCGACGCCGATGGCGATGATGTAGATGCCGGCCTGCTCGGCCTCGGCGATCATCGAATCGAGGTCGCCGTCGTGTTTTTCGCCGTCGCTGAGGATGACGAGCGCGTTGTTTTTCTGGCCGGTTTTTTTCAGGGTTTCGGTCGCAAGATGAACGGCGGCGGCGAGGTCGGAACCACCGAGCGGTGCCCAGGTTTCATCGATTTGATCGACGATTTCGCGCACGGCGCTGTGGTCGATGGTGAGCGGGGCGTGAACGTACGGGGTGCCGGCGAATCCGAGGAAGCCGAAGCGTTCGTTAGGCATGGCTTCCAGCAGTTCGTAAATGACGACTTTCGCCTGGGTGAGGCGGTCCGGTTTCACGTCGCTCACGCGCATGCTTTTGGAAATGTCGAGGGCGACCATGACGTTCCGCCCGCGCATTTTCTCGGTCTTGATTCCGGCGTCGCCACGGGGGCGGGCGAGGGCGACGATCATGGCGGCGCAGGCGGTGATCAGGAAAAAAAGCGCGAGCCAGCGCGGCAGGGAGCTGCCGCGCTTGATCAGGGCGTCGCGCAGGCGCGGGGCGACGAAGACGGACCACTGTCGCCGGCGAAGCCGCGAGGTCAGCACTGATCCCACCGCCAGAAGCGGCAGCAGGATGAGCAGGGCGAGCCAGCCGGGTTGGGCGAAGTTCATCGGGTCAGGCGGTGGGTGGAGGATTGAGGGCCATGTAGAATGCCGAGCCGAGGGCGGCCAGCAGCGCGACGCCCACGAACCAGGGGAACAGCTCGGTATCATCGATCACGGTGAGGCTTTTCGCATCCGTTTTTTCGAGGTTGTCGATGGTGGTGAAGGTCTTCTTGAGGGCGGCGAGGTCCTGCGCCCAGTAGTGTTCCGCGCCGGTCATGGTGGCGATTTTCTGGAGCGTGGGCAAATCAAACTCCTGGTAGGGAAAGCGCATGATGCTCTGATCCACGCGGCCTTCCGTGGTGCCGATGGCGACGGTGTAAATCTTGATGCCGAGGGTTTTCGCGTGCTCGGCGGCTTCGAGCGGGGAGATTTTCCCGGAGTTGCTGGCACCGTCGGTGATGAGCACGATGATCTTGCTCTTCGCGTCGCGGGCCTCCAGGCGGACCGAGGCGGCGGCCAGCGCGGAGCCGATCGCGGTGCCTTGCTCCTTGATGGTGCCCATGTCGTTGCGGTCGTTCAGGCGGAGCTCGTTGAGGGATCTCCGGAGCCATTGGTGGTCGAGCGTGATCGGGCTGGCATCGCGCGGGCGACCGGCGAAGGCGACGAGGCCCATCCGGTCCTCCGGGCGGCGGCTGATGAAGTCATCGACGACTTTTTTCGCGACATCGATGCGCTTCGCCCGGATCCCCTGATCGACGAAGTCATCGATGTCCATCGAAAGCGAGACGTCGAAGGCGATCATGATGTCGATGCCGCTGGCCGAGCGGCTTTGGTATTCGTTCCGCCAGACCGGGCGGGCCATGGCGAGGATGGCGCAGAACAGGGTGAGGAATGCCAGCGGCAGCCCGAAATTCCAAGCGACCCGGCGGACGCGTCTGCCGAGGCTGACGAGCACCGATAGATTCGGAAACACCACTGCTGCTTCGGAGCCTTTTCCCCGGCGCAGCGCGAGCAGCAGCAGCGCCGGCAGCAGGAGCAGCAACCAGCCGGGCTGGGCGAAGCGGAAATGTTCGAGAAACGCGCTCATGCCTTGAATCCGTGGTGGAGGATTTCCAACAGCGCTTTGGACTCGCTGATCACCGTGCTTGTCGCGACGTCGGCGACAGCCGGTGAGTATTTCAACGAGGCGAGCCGGGAGAATCCGGACCCGGCAGCCTGGCGGGCTTCTTCGGAAAATCCGTTGAAAGCCTCGTGTCGGGACAGGGTTTCCTCGTGGGTCTCGAACAAGGCAGGATCGCCCGCGGCGATTGACAGGTATTTCCGCAGGATGAGCGAGGCCCGGACGGCGGCGTCGCGGGCGTTGGTGGAATCGATTTGGGCGAGCGCGTCAACGGCTTCGGCGCGGGCGGCTTCGCGTGCCGCTTGCGGATTGAATGGAATCGTCTTTTTCTTCCTGAATAACAGAAACGCCGACACTGCGAGAACCAACAGCACCGCCACTGCGATCATCCACGGCTCCACCCATGAGTCTGGCACCAGGGCCTCGGGCGAGGGTGGTTCCATGAGTTCGAAGCTGCCGGATTTTTCGTTCATCGGGTTTCTATCCGGACCGGCGGCGGCTGCGTTTTTTCAAAAGCTGGTGGAGTGCCGCGAGCGTGTCGCCGTCCGTAGATAAGTCGGCGGCATCGACGCCGTGCTTCTTGAAAACCGCCGTCACGCCTTCCTGTTGTCTCTTCATGAGCTTGGCGTAGCCCATGCGCAGGTTCGGGTTGTCGGTGTTGACGAGGGTTTCAAATCCCGTTTCCGGATCGACCATCACCACCTTGCCGCCCTTCGGCAGCTTGGCTTCGAGCGGGTCCATGACGCGCAGGGCGATGGTCTCGTGCTTCTTGGCGAGCTTGCCGACGGGCTTGTCGAGCGGATCTGAGAAAAAGTCGGAGATGAGGAAAACCACGGACTTCCGGCGCAAGGTGCGGACGAGGAAATCGCAGGCGTCGGCGACGGAGGTGCCGGGCTTCTCGGGCTTTGCCACCAGGATTTCCCGGATCATCCGCAGCAGGTGGCGGCTGCCTTTTTCCGGCGGGATGAAGAGGATCGGCTCGTGGGCGAAGACGAGCAGGCCGACCTTGTCGCCATTGTGCAGCGCGCTGAAGCCGAGCACCGCCGCGGTCTCCGCCGCGACCTCGCGCTTGCTGAGAGAGACGCTGCCGTAGTCCGCCGAGCCGGAGACATCCACCGCGATGATGACGGATAGCTCGCGCTCCTCGCGGAACTTCCGGACGAAGGGCATGTTCATGCGCGCGGTCACGTTCCAGTCGATGAAGCGCACCTCGTCGCCGTGCTGGTATTCGCGGAAATCGTCGAAATCCAGTCCCTGGCCGCGGAACGATGACAGGTACTCACCGGAAAACGACTCGCGCACCAGCCGCCGGGCCTTGAGCTCCAGCTTGCGCACGCGCGCCATCATTTCCTCGATCTGTTCGTCCGTCAGCATCGTGGAAACGAATCAGGGCACCGCCACTTTGTTCATGATCCGCTCGATCACCGAGTCGGTGGTCATTTCCTCGGCCTCGGCTTCGTAGGTGAGGAGAATCCGGTGGCGGAGGACATCGAGAGCCATGTCCTTCACGTCCTGCGGAGTGACGAAGGCGCGGCCCTGCATGAAGGCGCGGGCGCGGGCGGTGAGCGCGAGATTGATGGTGCCGCGCGGCGAGGCGCCGGAGCGGACGAGATTCTTCAACGGCGCATCGACGAGGCCCGGATAGCGCGTGGTGTGAATGATCTGGACGATGTATTTGCGGATCGCCGGGTCGATGTAGATCTGGTTCACCAGCTCGCGCGAGGCGGCGACCTGCTCGGGCGTGGCGACCGTTTTCGTCTGATACGGCGGGGTGGAGGTCGCCATCTTGTCGAGGATTTCCAGCTCCTCGTCCTTGCTCGGATAGCCGACGGTGACTTTGAGTAGGAAACGGTCGAGCTGGGCTTCCGGCAGTTGGTAGGTGCCTTCCTGGTCGATCGGGTTCTGCGTGGCGAGCACGAGGAACGGCTTGGGCAGCGGATACGAGCGGTCGCCGAGCGTGACTTGTCGCTCCTGCATCGCTTCAAGCAGGGCGGACTGGACCTTTGCGGGGGCGCGGTTGATTTCGTCGGCGAGGATGAGGTTGTTGAAAATCGGGCCCAACTTCGGCTCGAATTTTGTCTCCTGCGGGTGGTAAACCATCGTTCCGACCAGGTCGGCGGGCAGTAGGTCCGGGGTGAATTGAAAGCGCGCGAACGTGGCATGCAACGAGCCGGAAAGCGCTTTCACCGCGAGGGTTTTCGCCAAGCCGGGCACGCCTTCGAGCAGGATGTGGCCATTGCAGAGCAGCCCGATCAGGAGTCGGTCCACCAGGCGTTCCTGGCCGACGAGGACCTGCGCCATTTCATCCTTCACCGCCTGGATCCAGCCACTCGTTTCCGCGATCTGCTCTTGCAAGGTTTCCGTTGTCATCGATTTCTGGGCTGAGTTTGTCATGCGATGGAATCTGTGCAACCGACAAAGCTCCGAAAAACCCGGGAGTTCGGTGAGCTTCAGGCTGCGGGAAAGAGTCGCGACAATCATTCCTTGCTGTCGCTGTTGATTCTGCGGTGATACGTCGGCAGACAGGTGCCGGCAATCGCCGCTTTGTCGTGGCCCGCCAAAAAAAACCGCCCTCCCGGAGAGGAGGACGGCTTGATGAGGGGGAAGAGCTCAGGAAACCAACTTACGGTTTCGGAACCAAGGCGACAGTCTTGAGAATCCGCGAGGCGATTTGATAGGGATCACCCTGCGAGTTCGGACGACGGTCTTCGAGGTAGCCTTGATACTTGTCGTCCTTGACGAAGCTGTGGGGAACGCGAACGGATGCGCCGCGGTCGGCAACGCCGTAGGAGAACTTGTCGATGGACTGGGTCTCGTGGAGACCAGTGAGGCGCATGTGGTTGTCGGGTCCGTAAACGGCGATGTGCT
>JBIHZT010000626.1:0-2690 GCA_044240265.1 Luteolibacter sp.
GCGAGTTCCAGCAGCGTGCTGAAGAGATCGACGACGTGGACCAGCGAGGAATCGGTGCGGCCACCGGCGCTCACGCTGGGTCCCTTGATGATGAATGGCACACGGGTGCCGCCTTCATAAAGCGTGTCCTTGGAGTGGGCGATGTCGTAAGGCGTCTGGATGACCTGGCCGGGCGTGCCGTTGTCGCCGATGAAGATGATGTCGGTGGTGGCGGGATTGACGGCCAGCAGCAGACGGCCGATTTCCGTATCCATGGCCTCGACGGCGGCGCGGTATTTCAACGAGTTGGTGGCGGGATTTGCTCCATAGCTATGAAGGTTGGTGGGGGGGATGTGGAACGGCGAATGGGGTGCATTGAAGGCGACCCAGGCGAGCCACGTTTGTCCCGCGGTGTTGCGGGCGTTGATCCAGGTGACGGCGTCATTGACCACGTCCGTGGTGGCGTAGGTGGTGCTGTTGGAGTTAACGCCGTCGGTGGTCTTGGTCCAATTGTAGTAGTCCGTCACCGCACCGGGGGTGGCGCCCGCATAATGAGGCCAGCCGCCGATAGAGTTAGGAAACGTGCGGACCGCGGCCGGCGTGCCGCTGCTGAGGTGCCACTTGCCGAACGACGCTGCCGCGATGCCGAGACCGCTGTTCTGGGTGATGACTTCCGGCAGGGTGAGTTCGGCGGCGGTTAGGGAGCTGGTGGGCGAAGCCACGTCGCCCACGCCGGTGCGGAATCCCAGTTGCCCGGTGAGGATGGTGGCTCGCGTGGGCGAGCAGACCGGGCAGGCGTAGGCTTGGGTGAAGCGGACCCCGCTGGCGGCGAGCGAGTTGATGTTCGGCGTGGGCGCGGTGGTTCCGCCGGGATTGTAAAGGGATTGGGCGTCCGTGCCGTAGTCGTCCGCGATGATGAGCAGCACGTTGTTTCCCGCGGAGGCGGTGGCGATGAGTGCGAGAAAAACGAGGATTTTCATGATTTGGGCATCAATCTACCTCGCCAACCTGAACCGGAGATGAACCGGGCGAAAGATCTATTCTACCGCGGTTCATCTCCCCTTCAAACCAACTCCGGGTCCGCGCCGATCATGCCGACGAGACTCTCCCGATAGGCCGGTGAGTTGACGTGGGCGAGGGTGACCTTCGCTTTGGCGATGCGCTCGTGGATTTTCAGGCGTTTGATCTCGCTCTGATAGTTCGGCTTGTGGAGGAAGGTTTCCAGATAGGCGAGGTGGCGTTTCCAGAGCGCCTGGTCGACGCCGGCCTTGGCGTCGAGACGGGCTTGATACCAGTCCGAGGCGATCAGCCCCTCGCGGGTGAATAGCGCGCGGATCGCGGGGTCGGTGATGGCCTTCCCTTCATACTCGCCGTAGGCCATGAGGTTCAACAGCGCCTTGAGCGGCGGGCAGGCGGCGTCGATGCTGCCGTCCTCGAAGTAGTTGAGCGCCACGCGGCGCTGGGTCTCGATGATGTTGTCGAGCCCGTCGATGAAGTCGTCCATCGACTGGAGCTCGGGCCGCAGCATGTCCTCGCTGAAGACGGTGTCGGCGGCGGAGAACATCCGTCCGAAGAAGGTGGAGACGAACTTCTCGGTGATGCGGTAGCCAAGGCGGCTGGCTTCGATGAGTTTTCCCTCGTGCTGGAAATCCTCGAGTTTTTCGAGATAGCCGTTGGAAATCAGATAGGCCGGCTCGCGCTCGGGGATGAACATGCGCGACCAGATCTCCGGGACGAGCAGGCTGATGTCGTGATCGACGCGGTATTTCCGGCCGATGTGGCCGGCGGCGCTGGTGAAGCCGTGGTAGTTGGTTAGCAAAAACGAAACCAGGGCGGCGTTGACGTCGTGGATGGGCAGGATGGCGTTGAACGGGCCCTTGGTGAGCGCGCCCTCGCTGCCGGCGCCGGTGGTGGACGGGCTCTTTCCGGTGAGCGAGGCGATGAAGTCCATGAACAACTCCGGCAGTTCCTGATAGTGGATCGGGTTGTAAACGGCGAGCGCGCGGATGCCGGCGGCTTCGTCCGGCGGGTTGTTGCGGCGTCCGGCGAGCACCGAGTTCACCGGTTTCATGACCGGCGCGTCGAGCGGCAGGCGGCGGAAAAGGCGCGCGCCGAGCTGGGCCAGATAGAGCGAGCGCGGATCCTCCAGGTCCGGGCGGTTCTGGAGGTAGCGCGGGTTTTTCGTCGGCTTGCCATCGACGATGCGCGGCAGGTGGGAGCTGACGACGTAGGCGGGCTTTTCCCCATCGACGAAGGAGGTGAGCATCTTGCGCAGCGGCGAGGTGAACTGCTCGAAGCGGATGGCGTCCTTGACCATCGCGGCGGCCTCCGGGCGGGAGATCGGCTCGTAGTTGGAGAAAAACAGGCCGCCCTGGCTGAAGTCGCTTTCCGTGCGCTTGTCGTAGCCGCGGATGATGGCGTCGTCCGGGCGTTGGAAGAGCCGGTATTCGCAGTTTTTGACGAACTTGACCGACGGGTTCTGGAGGTCCGGATGGAGTCCGGTCACGGCGCTGCGCGGGACGACCATGGAGGCGCTAATGTCGTCCTCGGTCTGGACTTTTTTCGCCGGGGCGAAGTCCTTGCGGATGCTGAAGGTGCGCCAGGTGCCGTCCTCGGTGAAGCCGACGCGGAGATACTGGGTGACCAGCCGCTGGCGTCGATAGATGAGCTGGCGGCCGGGCGCGCCGTTGATGAGATCCACGGTGAAGCGC
>JBIHZT010000627.1:0-2687 GCA_044240265.1 Luteolibacter sp.
CCGGAAACGGAAGCGCAGAAAATCAAAGGCGCGGTGCGCACCGACTTCGTGCTCTCCGCCGAGATCATCGCCATCACGCTGGGCACCGTGGCCGGGCAGGATTTCCAGCGCCAGGTCCTCGTCCTCTCGGCCATCGCCATCCTCATGACCGTCGGCGTTTACGGATTGGTCGCGGGCATTGTGAAACTCGACGACGCCGGCCTCTATCTCACCCAATGCCGCGGGAATTTCCAACAGCTCCTCGGCCGCGCGATCCTGTGGGCCGCGCCGTTTCTCATGAAATCCCTGTTAGTGCTCGGCACCGCCGCGATGTTCCTCGTCGGCGGCGGCATCATCACCCACGGCATTCCATGGCTGCACCACGCCATCGAACACGTCGCCGGCATGAGCGGCATGCTCGCACCAGTCGTCCCGGCACTGCTGGACGGACTCAGCGGTCTCGTCGCGGGCACGCTCGTCCTGCTGATCGTAACAGGCTTTCAGAAATGGCGGAAGCCAGGCCACGCATGACCATGCCACGGCCTATCAGACCGCCGACGACAGCTTGAGCACGCCGACGTAAGGCAGGTTCCGGTACTTGCCCTTGTAGTCCAGGCCGTAGCCGACGACGAATTCATCGCCGATTTCAAATCCCACGTAATCCGCACGGACCTCCTCCGCGCGCTCCTTGTCCTTCGCTAGCAGAACGGCGGTATGCACGGCGACCGCGCCTTCTTCGACGAGGCGCTCGGACACCGCATGCAGAGTCCGGCCGGTGTCGAGAATATCATCCAACAGAAGCACGTGCCGCCCTTTGACTTCGGGAAAATGACGGTCGAGGAAATCGACTTTTCCCGAGCTCTCCAGGCCGCCGTGGTAGCTCGCCACATTGAGGCATTCGATATCCAAGGGCCGGGGCACGCGGCGAAGCAAGTCCGCGGCGAAAACCAGCGCGCCCTTCAACAAAATGATCACCACCATGGGACCTACCGGGAAATCCCGCTCGATTTCGAGCGCCATCGAATCGAGGCGTTTCTCAATCACCGCCTCATCAATCAAAACCCGCTCAATGTCATTGCGCATGGGCAAGGAGTAGTTCGCCGGCTCAGGGTCGCCAAGCCCGAATCCGCAGGACCGGGCCGCGTGTCCCCAGACTCGCCTGGAAAAGGACCACCGAAGGAAAAGCGCCAAGGCGCGGCTCTTCGCCATCTCTTTCGCTTGCGGGTCTGGAGACCCGCGCTCCCGGCTTGGGTCAGGGTTCCCGGCGGAACTTCAGGATGCGCTCGCCCTGCCGATAGTAGTCGAGGCGGTCGCGCGCGTGGATTTCCAAAAACTCCGGATCCTCGCGCAAGGCGAGGTGCTCGATCTGGTGGTATTCCCGGTCGGCGAAGACCTTGGCCTCGCGTTGCTTGGCCAGTTCCAGCTTGGCTTCCAACTTCTCCAACGCCCGCCGCTGGGGAAACGCGGTGGCCACCACCACGAATCCGATGGCCATGCAAAACGCCACGAACACGACACGCCACGCACCTTGGATCACCCGCGTGCGGGCCTCCAAACGCGTTAGTTTCACTCCTGCCGTGGATCGTTTCGCCATTTCCTGCCCCCAGAAACCGCTCAAAACCTGGAATTGTCAAGAAAACTAAAGGATCCGGCGACATCAACAGCCCTCCCGTCAATGACCCAGTTTCAGCTTCTTCAACTTCGGTTCGATGACAAACCGGCAATACGAATTCTTCGATTTGTTCTGGTTGTAAAAATCCTGGTGATACTTCTCCGCCGGATAGAACTCAGCGGCCTTGGTGATTTCCGTGACGATCGGATCCTTGAAATTGGCCTGGGCCGCAGCCTTCGAAGCCTCCGCGGTCTTCTTCTGCTCGTCCGAGTAATAATAAATCGCCGAGCGATACTGGGTGCCGACGTCATTGCCCTGGCGGTTGAGCGTGGTCGGATCGTGCAGGTCCCAGAACCAGGCCAGGATCTTTTCGTAGGTGATCTTCTTGGGATCGAAGACGACATGCACCACCTCGGCATGGCCTGAGTCGCCATCGCAGATCTGCTCGTAAGTCGGGTTTTTCACCTTGCCGCCCATGTAACCGGAGGTGGCGGAGTAAACCCCGTCGAGCTGGCGATAGGCGGCCTCGATGCACCAGAAACAACCGGCTCCAAGCGTGGCGGTTTCCGCACCAGCGGGGACTTCGGGCTGCTTGGCAGGTTGTTGGTCGGTGGCGGTCATGGCTTTTTGAGGTTCGCAGGAAGCGAGCGTGGGAATGAGGAGCAGCAGCGAGAGCGCGAGGCGGCGGTTCATGGGCGTAGGATACACGAAATTGAATTTTGTTCCCGAAAAGATTCCTCACCACTCGATGCCCACGCCTTCTTCCGGAATGATGACCTGCTCGCTGATCCCAAGACGGTCCGCCTCCATCAGCAACCGCTCCACCGGCTCGTGGTGCGGCTCGTTCCCTAGCGGAAAGGTCCCATAGTGCATCGGGATGAGCGCCTTGGCCCCGAGATCGACGAAAGCCCTAACCGCCTCCTCCGGATTCATGTGGACGTCGCGACCGCTCGGCGACTCGTAAGCGCCGATGGGCATCAGCGCGACGTCGATATCATAGCGCCGGCCGATTTCCTTGAAGCCGTCGAAGTATGCGCTGTCGCCGCAATGAAACACGCTCTTGCCACCGGCGCGGACGATGTAGCCGCCGTAGTCG
>JBIHZT010000628.1:0-2684 GCA_044240265.1 Luteolibacter sp.
TTGCCGAGTTCGTTGGCGAGCTCGGTGTTGAAGAGCATGACGAGCCGGTCCATGTCGAAGTCGGAGTCCTTGCCGGTGACGATGTCGCGGACGAGGTAGTAGCGGACGGCCTCGACGCTGAATTTTGCGGCGAGTTCGTCCGGATCGACGATGTTGCCGGTGGACTTGGACATCTTGTCGCCACCGCGGCTGTTCCAGAAGCCGTGGACGAGCAGGCGGGGCATTTCCGCATCGGTGAAGCCCATGGCGTGGAGCATGCAGAGCCAGTAAATGCCGTGGGCGGGGATGAGGATGTCCTTGCCGATGATGTGGACCGGGCGGCTGTCGGCGGCCCAGAGTTGCGAGAAATCCGGCAGACCGGAGTCCGGCGCGGCCTTGTAACCGGCGAAGGAGATGTAGTTGATGAGCGCGTCGAACCAGACGTAGGTGACGTAGTTTTCATCGAAGGGAAATTCGATGCCCCAGCGCAGGCGGTCCTTGGGGCGGGAGATGCAGAGGTCGGTGCCGACGTTGCGCTCGAGCGCGTTGAGCAGCTCGGCCTTGCGGAAGGTGGGGAGGATGATGTCCGGGTGGGTTTCGAGGAAATTCTTGAGCCAGTCGGTGTGGTCGCTGAGTTTGAAATACCAGTTTTCCTCCTCGATCTCGACGACCTCGCCCCACTCGGGGCCGAAATTCCCGGCTTCGTCGCGGTCGCGCTCCTGGAGGAACTGCTCCTGGCGCACGGAGTAGTGGCCGGCGTGGGCTTTTTTGTAGAGCTGGCCCTTTTCCTGGAGCTCGGTGAGGATGGCGCTGACGCAGGCCTTGTGGCGGGGATCGGTGGTTTCCGCCCAGCCGTCATATTTCACGCCGAGTTTCTCCCAGAGGCCGGAGAATTTCCGGGTGGTGCGGGCGACGAATTCTTCCGGGGAAATGCCTTCCTTTTCGGCGGATTGCTGGACCTTCTGGCCGTGCTGGTCCACGCCGGTGAGGAAATAGACCTCGTCGCCACGAAGGCGGCGGTAACGGGCGATCACGTCGGCGAGGACCTTTTCATAGGCGTGGCCGATGTGGGGTGAGCCGTTGGTGTAGTCGATGGCAGTGGTGAGGTAGAACATGGTTTGGAAGAAAAAGGGAACGCCGGAGGCGGATGAAAGCAGAGCGCGCCGGAGTGTGCAAGACGGAGTGCCGGGGACGGGTAGCTTGAGGCTGGGGGGATCCCAACCCGCCGCGCCCTGCGCTTCCCGCGTTCGCAGGAATTCGCGTCGCCACACACTTCATCCGCATCGACGCCCATCTTCAAATGAGCCCGTTCCATGGAGACTCGATGCGTGTTTTCCTGCTTCCTTGTTTCTCCCGCCCGGCGTCTTAATCCGTGTGGCGCATGAAAATCTTCGAGAACCCATGGCCGCACGACGTGCACCGCTTCGCCGACATCGTGCGGTGGAAGCTGAGACTTGGGCCGCAGGAGCTGCCGGAGCTGCCGGATGCTCCGACGACGCCGGCAGGTTGGCGGGCGGTGGCGCGGGAGGATATCGCCAGTCCTCCGAAGGCTGGATGGCGGGTGACCTGGCTGGGGCACGCGGCGTTTTTGCTGCAGGGCGGTGGCGTGTCGTTGTTAGTGGATCCGGTGTTTTCGGAGTTTTGCGCGCCGCTGCCGGTGCCGGGCTTGCGTCGGAAAGTCCCGCCACCTTGCTTGATCGGAGACCTGCCGAAGATCGATGCGGTCTTACTCACGCATGGTCACTACGACCATCTCGACCTGCCGACACTCCGGCAAACCGGCATGGAAACGAAAATCATCATCGCGGAGGGCCACGCGGATTGGCTGCGCGGCAAGGGGTTCACGGATGTCGGCGAACTGGCGTGGCATGCGAGCGTGGAAATTTTTCCCGGCATCCGGGTGACGGCGACTCCGGCCCAGCACTTCACGGCCAGGACCCTGCTCGACCGCAACCGCGGACACTGGTGCGGCTGGTTGATAGAAGGCGCGGGTTGCAAACTCTGGCACGCGGGGGACAGCGGCTACTGTGCGGCGTTTTCTGAAATCGGCGCGAGTTACGGGCCGATTGATTTCGGCATGATCCCGATCGGCGCCTATCTGCCGCGGCGCATCATGCGGGCGATGCACATGAATCCGGAGGAGGCCGTGCGCGCCTTCCGGGAATCCCGCTGCCGGCGTGCGGTGGCGATGCATTGGGGAACATTCCAGCTCACCGACGAGCCGCTGGGCGAGCCGCCGGTTCTGTTGGAAAAGGCGCTGCGGGAAGCGTCCCTGGCAGCGGGGGCGTTTCAAGTGGTCGATGTGGGCAGCCAGACGCTGGTGATGCCTGCGGGGGACTGCGGGTCTAGCTGAATAGGTCCGGAATGAGGCGCTTGCAAATCGACCAGCCGATTCCGCCGGCCAGATACATGCACGCGAGAACCAGCAGGGCCGGGCGCTCCATCAGGATGACCATCATCGAGCCGAACATGGCACCGGTGAAAAAGCTTGCCGCGAGAAGTGCTGGAACCAGCAGTTTCCACGGCGCGATCTCATGCCCCTTCAGTTTCATTCCGAGATTGGTCCCGAGGTCGGTGAGCAGCCCGGTGATGTGGGTGGTGCGCAGGACCATGCCCCGGTAGTGGGTGGCCAGCGCGTTTTGGAAACCGCAGGCGAATCCCGCGAGGAAGATGGAGAGAACCGGCAGCCCGCCAAAACTGAAGTG
>JBIHZT010000630.1:0-2681 GCA_044240265.1 Luteolibacter sp.
CTTCTCTCAGAATCAAAACGCCCGGCGCCGAATCGCTCGTCCGCAACCTCAGCGGCGGCAACCAGCAAAAAGTCGCCATCGGCAAGTGGCTGGCGATGGGCCCGAAAGTTCTGATCCTCGACGAGCCCACTCGCGGCATCGATGTCGGCGCGAAGGCGGAAATTTACAAGCTCGTCCGCACCCTCGCTAACAACGGCGCGGTCATCCTCATCATCAGCAGCGACATGGAGGAAGTCCTCCACCTCAGCGACCGCATCGCCGTCATGCACGAAGGCCGGATCACCGGCGTGCTCGATGAAGCGGATTGCAACGAGCAAAACGTCATGCAACTCGCCGTCGGCCGCAGCGTCGCCGCCGCCAAACCCGCCTTCCAATAGTTTCCCTCTCCACATGAAAAAAGAACTCGGCATCTTCATCCTCCTAGTCGCCCTTTGCGCGGTCACCGCCTCGATCAATCCGCGTTTCCTCTCGCAAACAAACCTCACCAACATGGCCAACCTCATCGGCCTGTTTGGCGTCTTCAGCCTCGGTCTTGGCCTTGTCATCATCACCGGCGGCATCGATCTATCCGTCGGCTCGATGTGCGCGCTGTGCGGCGTGGTCATGTCGATGGCGCTCACGGAATGGAATCTATCATGGCCACTCGCCGTGCTCGCCGTCCTGATCATCCCGATGGCGCTCGGCTGGGTCCACGGCGCACTCGTCACGAAAATGCAGATGCAGCCGTTCATCGTCACCCTCTGCGGTTTGTTGCTTTATCGCGGCGTCGCCCGCTTCATCGCCAACGACGACACCAAAGGCTTCGGCGGTGGCGAAGGTTTCGAAGCCCTGCGCAGCGTCGCCAGCGGCAAATTCCTAGGTTTGCCCATGCCCTTCGTGATGCTCATCATCATCGGCACCATCCTGTGGGTCGTGCTGCACCGCTCGGTGTATGGCCGCTATTTGTTAGCCGTCGGCCGCAACGAGGAAGCTGCCCGGTTTTCCGGCATCAACACCCGCCGCGTCATCACCGGCGCCTACGTCATCGCCGGCCTGCTCACCGGCGTGTCCGGCATCATGATCGCCTTCTACACCAACTCCGTCTCGCCGTCGAACCACGCGAACTCCTACGAGCTCTACGCCATCGCCGCCGCCGTGCTCGGCGGTTGCAGCCTGCGTGGCGGCGAGGGCTCCATCGTCGGCATCATCATCGGCACCGCCCTGCTGCAAGTCCTCCAGAACCTCGTCAACCTGCTCGGCATCCCCAGCTCGCTCAACTTCGCCGTCATGGGAGCCGTCGTCCTGCTAGGCGTCATGGCCGACCAGATGCTCCAGCGCCGCGCCGCCGCGAAGCTGGTCTTACACTGAACTGGAGCGCGGAATTTATTCCGCGCGAAAATTCAGGAGGAAGCCGGACTCGTGCAATCAAGGCGTAACCACCGGACTTCTCGTTGTTTCACCACCTGCGATGATCTCCGCCCGAACGCCCTCTCCGTCCGGCAGAAAAATATCCTGACTGATCTGACTGGAAACCGGCCTCTCGGAAGCTGAAATCCGGTATGTGGCCAGCGACTCTTCCCCGTCGCCAGTTCGATAAACCTTCACCACGGAGTCCAAACGCGGAGAGCCGGAACGTTCTAGGCGAAGCAGGACATAGTCCTTATTCTTGCGCTCAAAAATTAGATCCGCGCGCTGGCCAAGTCCTGGGATTTTCCAGATCCGCCGCGTGTGGACGGGCTCCTTGACCTGCTTTGCTCGAACCTCGTGTGGGCCTCTCGGACTGAATGGCCGAACATCTCTGAAGATGAGTTGTTAAGATCGACTTGGGCGGGAATTGAAAGTTCTAGCATGAATATATGATCCGCAACGGAATCAATTTAAGACACTAAGACAGGCATCGCTATCCAGATCACCACCCGAGGATTCGGGTGACTGCCGTTCGCAGCGCGGTTTCCAGCACGGCGGCCTCACCGTGACCGAGCGGGATGGTCACCTTCCGCAGCGATTTATCCGCGGCATCCTGGCGGGAAATACTCAGAAGGTAAGGAGCACGCTCCGGATCATCCTGATAGTTGAGCTCGCACGCGCTGTTGGCCTTTTCCGATTTGTGGAAAAGCTTTGCCTGCGGCAACCGGCCTTGCAGCGCGGCCAAGGTTGAACCCAAATCCGCCAAGCCCCACTTCATCGTAATTTTGTTTTCCCAGTCGAACTGCTTTTCACCCGACTGTGCGGCGGCATCGACGAAGACGGCGCCTTTGGATGGGTTGAGGCCGAAGCGCACCACGCCGCCACTACCTCGGGAGTTAGGCTTGTAAATCGCGTATTCGGAGGAGCGCTCGGTAAAGGACGGGGAGGAATCGAGAACTGTGTCTTGCATGATGTTGGTTGATTGATTCGGATACAACCTGGTCTTTTCAAAAACACCATGCAATCAAAAAATGTTCTAGTGAACACTTTCTGATGAACACCCTCTAAACCTGTTCCTAGGATTTCTCACTTGCCGTAAACTCCGGCCATATCCCGCATGAGGGTTTCTAGGAGCTGATAGTATTCCTTCTCCGGTAGCTCGGTCTTGCGCTTGCGCAGGGCTTCGATGGTGAGCTCCAGCTTGTCCCGTTGTTGCCGGGCTTCTGGTGAAAGGCGATCCGCGGCGGGTGTGAGGAAATTTATTTCACGGGCGAGCGCGCCATCGGCTCCCGTCC
>JBIHZT010000629.1:0-2681 GCA_044240265.1 Luteolibacter sp.
CCCACCTCGATTGGTACCGGCGGTGGTGAAATCATCTTGGAAGATCGTGTCAGCCGCCGCAGGAAGGGCCAGCGAGGCGAGACCGATAAAACCGACGGCGAGAGCGCGGCGGAAGCCGAACGAGGGATTCATGATGATGGATTTCAGTGGGGGTTTGGATGGATTTTTCGCCTCTGGAGCGGGAACTCGTGGGCGTGCAGAGAACGAAACGAGGATTGGAAGATGTCACAACCCCGGGGGAATTTCCATGGACGAATCGTCAAATCCCATACACTTTTACCACACTCAAGCCGCCTCACACCCATGAAACCCATCGAGACGACCGACCCGACGCTCCTGATCAACGCAAAAACACTTGTCAGCAGCGCCACTGAAGAGCGGGAGTTCGTGCTGGCGGGCAAGTTCCGCATCCACTTGGTGGGCATGTATTTTCAGCATGTGGGACTCGAATGGGGCTCGAACGGCCTGTGCGAGGGCGACTACCTGCACCACATCGATATTTCGCTGACGGGCAGGCGGCAGGTGGTGTTGGAAAACCGGATTTACGATCTGGAACCGGGGCATGCGTGGTTTTTACCGGGCAACACTCCGGTGGAGCGCCGCGTCGAAAACGAGTGCGACGTGATTTTCTTCAAGTTCTACTGCGAATGGCTGCCCGGAGTGGACCCGCTGCTCGATTGGTCAGGACGGGAACCGCGCTTGATCGGTGCCATCGATCCGGCGGAGTGGCGGCGCTGGCTCGAACCCGGGAAAACCATCGGCATGGTGGACCAGTTGGAACTGCGTGCCTGCCTGCTTTCCTGGATGGCCAAGGCCGTGCCGGAATTGGATGCGGTGGTTTCCAAGCATTTGGCGACGCACACGCAATTCGCCAAGATCTTCCAATGCATCGAAGAAAACCTGGGAGCAGACCTCCGGCTCGCCACGCTGGCGGAGATTTACGGGGCGTCGCAAGGAGCCTTCTCCAACGCCTTCACCCGCAGCACCGGCCTCAGTCCGAAGGAATACATCACCCGGAGGCTGAACCAGGTGGCCTTGCAATGGGTGATCAACTCGGACATCAGGATCAAGGAAATCGCGGAGAAACTGCGCTTCAGGGATGAGTTCTATTTCAGCCGGTTTTTCCAACGGTTGAACGGAGCGGCCCCGTCGCGATACAGGAGCAATTTCAGGTTCCCGGGGAGCGCGTGATCCACTGCTCTTGTCGTTGGAGGTAGCCGTCAATCAAACCTGCGGCACCAGGGAGGCCGCCGGAGAAAAGATCAGCCCGCCCGGTCAGCCGTTACCAGTGGAGGCATAAGCAGGGGCGATACTCCTTATGCCTCAACCAGCGTGTAGCCGTCCTTGCCGTCCTTGACCAGCCAGCCTTGTTCGGCGAGTAGGGCGCGGAGGGTGTCGGACTCGGCCCAGTTTTTCGCGAGGCGGGCGGCCCAGCGGGCTTCGGCGAGGGTTTTGATCGACTCCGGAATTTCGCTGGAATCCTGGACGACCTCCTCGGGCAGGACGAGGCCGAGGGCGCGCAGCAGGCGGTTGAACCCGGCGAGCGCGGCGGCGGCTTCAGCGCCGGCAAGATGGGCGGCCTCGCGCAGGCCGGTGAACATGCCGCCGAGCGCACCGGGAGTGTTGAGGTCGTTGTTCAGGCTGTCCCACGCGGCTTGGAACGGACCGAAGTCGGCGTGGGTGAGGACGGTGCCAGGCTCGATTTTCGCGGCGAGTTGGCGAGCGCCCTTGGCCAGTTTCGCGAGGGCCTCGCGGGCTCCGGACAGCGAATCGAGCGTGAAATTGAGCGGCTTGCGGTAATGCGCGCCGATGAGGACATAGCGGACTTCCATCGCGGTGTGGCCGCGGGCGGCGAGGTCTTCGAGCGTGTAAAGATTGCCGAGCGACTTGGACATTTTCCCGCCATCGACGAGCAGGTGGGTGATGTGGAACCAGTTCGCGGCGAAGTGACCGCCGCAGGCGCACTCGCTCTGGGCGATTTCATTTTCGTGGTGCGGGAAAACCAGATCGACGCCGCCGGAGTGGAGGTCGAAGGAATCGCCGAGGTATTCCTGGATCATGGCGGAGCATTCCAGGTGCCAGCCGGGGCGGCCCTCGCCCCACGGGGAAGGCCAGAAATTATCGCCGTCCTCGGGCTTGCGGCCTTTCCAGAGCACGAAGTCGGAGAGGCTGTCTTTCTCGTATTCGTCCGAACTGGAGCGGGCGTTCTGGGTTTTTCCGAGGTCCAACTCGCGCTCGTCGAGGTGGGAAAGGCGGCCGTAACCGGGGAAGGAGGAGATTTTGAAATAGACCGAGCCGTCGTCGGAGGCGTAGGCGTGGCCTTTTTCCACGAGCGTCTCGATCATCGCGATCTGCTGCGGGATGTGATCGACGGCACCGGGCTCGATGTGGGGCGGGAGCAGGCCGAGTTTTTCGCAATCCGCGTGGAATTTCGCGGTCCAGCCGGCGGTGAAGGTCTTGAGCGACTGCCCGGCTTTTTGCGAGTCGCGGATGGTTTTGTCGTCCACGTCGGTGATGTTCCGGACGTGGAGGGTGCGCATACCGCCGGTTTCCAGCGTGCGGCGGAGCACGTCCTGAAGCACGAAGGTGCGGAAATTCCCGATGTGCGCCGGGCCATAGACCGTCGGTCCGCAGCAATAAAAACGAAAGGTGGAGCCATCGATGGGTCGGAGATCGTGCTC
>JBIHZT010000631.1:0-2678 GCA_044240265.1 Luteolibacter sp.
AGACGGGAAACATGGACCGTGATGATCGAATTCAGGCATTCCTGCAAATCGGTGTAGCCGTCGGCATCGTAATCGGAGTTTCGGTCAGCGGGATTGTCAGGATTCAAACCGTGCTTCTTTTCCCAGGCGTCCGGCATTCCGTCCTGATCGGAATCCTGCGGTGGTGGCAGTGTGCGCAACTCTGGCCCGCGATGGTTAGATTGGGCGGGTCGATCACCAGCGGCGACGCGAGCGCGATGGTTCCGGATAGGGTGAACACGATCGTGCGCGGGCCACGGGCGGATTGAACGCCAGCGCGCAATGAACCGGTTCCGGAATCCTGCAAATTCGTGACGTGATAGACATCGCCCCCGCGGCCGCCCATGGCGTATCGGCCGAAGCCTTCCGCGCTGGGGAATGCCGGCTGTGCTGCATGTGAGGTAACGGCAGTCAGGGCGGCAATCAGCGGACGAATCATACGCCGGAACTCAAGCATTTTTCATTTTTGGTTAGCCGCGCGGTTCTCAAGATGCCTCCCGACAAATGCCATTTGCCGGGGCAGCGCGAGTTTCCAATAATCCCAGTCGTGCGCGCCTGGATGTTCGGAGTAATCGTGCGCGATGCCCATGGTGTTGAGCTTGGCGTGAAGCTGGCGGTTGGTTGTGAGAAAGAAATCCTTGTCGCCGCAATCGATCGAAATGGCGAGTTCGCCCCGCTTCAGGGCGTCCACTACGTTGATGACGGTCAGTTCATTCCACCGTGCGGGATTTTCCTGGATCGGGCCGAGGCGTTGTTTGATGTCCCAATTCTCCGAAAAGGCCCCCACCTGCGGATCGGACGCGCGGATGTCCATGCCGCCGCTCATCGGCACGGCGACGCTGAATGTGTCACGGTGGCGGACGGCGATGAACATGGAGCCGTGGCCACCCATGCTGTTGCCGGCAAGGGCACGGGCCGTGCGCTTGGCGATCGTCGGATAGTGCTTGTCCACAAAGCCGACCAATTCCGCAGCCACGAATGTCTCGAATTGCGAAGCCGGATCCACCGGGCTGTCAAAATACCAACTGGTGCCCGTCGCCGGAGTGACGATGATCACGCCGTAGGCATCCGCCATTTCACGGACCGGAGTGCGGTCGATCCATGCGCGTTCGTCGTCACCCGCGCCATGAAGCAGATAGAGTGTGGGAAACCGCCGGTTCGGTTGTGCCGAGCGAATGTCTGGCAGCACGACCATGGCGGGGATTTCGCGCTTCATCGCCGCGCTGGGAATTCGGACAGGCTCGATTTGAGCTGCGGACACCCAAAGCGCGGCAAAGAGCACGGTGGCTAGGCAGGAGGCAGATGATTTCAGTTTTTTCATCGGGGAATCGTCGTGTAGGACTTGAGGGTGCCGCTGAGCGTGAGTTTTGCTTCGCGGTCTATGGCTGTCGAGGCCGATAAGATGCAGCAAGCCGCGCATCTCTGGCTGCGACGCTCATAGAGTGACGCTACAGGCGAGTCATGGGCTCGTGGTGATCTGGCTCCAATCGTCGGTGCGGAATGGATAGGCGGGCAGGTTGGCTGCGTTGTGGAGGTTGGCGACCGGGTTGTCGGCGAAGGCGTAGCGGGCGGCGATGGGTGTTGGGACTTTGTTCGAGGATAGGACCACGGTTGATCCATCAACACTGGCGGTGGCGCGGTGGAACACGCGATCCTCGCCGGCGATGGAGAATCCTTTCGGCGCGGAGCCGTCGGTGGTTTTCAGACCCTCGGCGTGGTCGAAATGAATGATGAGCGAGTTGTCCCGGACTTCGGTTTTCTGATAAGTCGGGCCGTTGCATTTGATGGATTTGCCGTAGGTTTTCGCGAGTGCCTGCAGAGCGAGACGGTGGCCGACGTCCTGTTTGTTTTTCGGATGGATGTCGAGCGCTTCGCCGATGTCGAAGGCGGTGGCCATGCCGGTGTTTGGCAGGGCGAGCGCCTTGGCCTGGGCCTCGCGCAGCAGTGGCCATGCATCGTTCGCGGGCAAGTCGGACGGCGCGCCGAGATTCGCCAGTTGGACGAAGTAGAAGGGCATGGCGTCCTGTTTGAAGTGATCGCGCCAATCGCGGATCATGGCAGGGAAGAGCTTGGCATAGGCGTCGGCATTGCCGAGGTTCTGCTCGCCTTGATACCAGACCACGCCTTTCACCGGGCTTTGCAACAGCGGGTGGATCATGCCGTTGAAGAGGCAGGAGGGAATGTCCGATAGAGAAAGAAATTCCGGTAAGGCTGGCTCCATGGAATCCGAGCATTTCCAGCTATCCTTGAGCGCGAGCTTGAGGGAGCCGTCCTGGTTGCGGAGGAAGACATCATCCGGATTTCCGCCGACTGCCGGCGGTGACCAGCAACTGCCGAGACGCACGGTGAGTTGGTTTTCTCCCGCTTGAAACGAGCCTGGCGGGAGCTCCACCACACAGGCCTTGTTCCTCGCCTCCGCCACTTTTTTGCCGTTGAGATAAACGATGTGGAGATCGTTCGGCCTGGCGAGTGACAGGGTGGTGGCCATGGCCGCCTGCTCCGCGGTGAGGTTGATTTTTTTGCGCAGCCAGCGGATTTTGTTAGGTTTCGGCGGAGCTTCGAAAAAGTCGGTGGCTTTCCAGGTGGAGTCGTCGAATACCGGATCAAGCACTCCGGCCTTGAGCGCTTCCATGGAAGTGCTGACCTTGTCGACGAGCTGG
>JBIHZT010000632.1:0-2672 GCA_044240265.1 Luteolibacter sp.
CGCCGGGCATCAGCCGCGTGCCTGTGGGCGACGGCAGTGTGGACCTGGTGATCAACATCAGCGAGGGCGACCGCTACACGGTGGGCGGTGTTGGATTCGGCAAAATGACGGTTTTCAAACCCGAGGAGCTTTATCCTTCGCTGACTCTGGTGGGTGAAGCCGCCTACTCCTCCAAGAAAATGCGCGCCGACATCACGATGATCCGCAGTTTCTACGGATCGCGCGGCTATGCCGACGTGTTGGTGACTCCGGACATCCGCGACGCCGGACCTAACCGCGTAAGCATCACCTATAAAATCACCGAAGGATCCCGCTTCCGCGTGGGTCGCGTGAATATCGCCGGCAACACCAAGACCCAGGACAAGGTCATCCGCCGGGAGATTCCGCTCAAGCCGGGCGACCAGTTCAACTCCGTCGAGCTCGACACCACCAAGGCGCGTCTGGAAAACCTCCAGTATTTCGGTGAGGTGCAGGCCACCGGCTCGCCGGGCGGCTCCGGCTACCGCGACGTGAACGTGCTCGTCGAAGAGAAGCCCACCGGTTCGGTCGGCATCGGCGTGGGCTTCAGCTCCATCGACAGCATCGTCGGCTTCCTCACCCTCGAGCAGACGAATTTCGACTTGTTCAACCCATGGAATTTCACCGGCGGCGGTCAGCGCTTCGGCATGAACCTGCGCGCGGGTGCCGAGCGCTCCGACTTCAGCGTGTCGCTGGTCGAGCCCTGGTTCCTGGACCAGCAGCTGGCCCTCGGCGGCGAGCTGTTCTACAAGCAGTCGTCGTATTTCAGCGACTACTATGATCAAACCAACATGGGCGGCGCGATTTCCCTCAGGAAACCGCTTGGCACCAAGAGCTCGATCAAAGGGGAATACAAACTGGAAACGATCAACATCGATTCCGAGGTGGACAACAACGACTACAAGAACTCCGCCGGGGTGTTCGACGGAAACAACTCGGAACTCTCTGAAAGTAAAATCGGCGGTGACTATGTGCGCAGCGCCTTCGGCCTGAATTATATTTTCGACAACCGCGACAACAACATCCAGGCCCGGGAAGGTCACAAGATCGATCTCGGCATGACTGCGGCCGGCCTCGGCGGCGACGTGGAAACCTTCACCGTTTCCGCTCAGGGGCAGAAATACTGGAATCTCAAGTGGGACACCATCCTCTCGATGAATGGAGAAATTGCCGCAGTGGACACGTTTGGGGATGAGGTGCCGATCTTCGAGCGGATGTTCCTCGGTGGCGGACGCACCCTCCGTGGTTTCGAGTTCCGTGACGTGGGTCCCCGCGACATCGGCTACACGGACGACGTGTATGGTGGAAATTCACTCGGTTATGTCACTGTCGAGTATTCCGTGCCGATCATCGATTCCGTCCGTGCGGTTGCATTCTCCGACACCGGCTTCGTGAACGAGTCGAGCTGGGACTTCAACCCGGGTGATATCTACAGCGACGTGGGGCTCGGGATCCGCCTGAAGCTGCCGATCAGTCCGCTGCCGCTCGCACTGGACTACGCTTTCCCGATCGCCACGCCTAACAATCGAACCGGTGACGAAGCCGACAAGGGCGGACAATTCAACTTCTCGCTCAGTTCGCAGTTTTAAGCGCCGTCCGGCAGCTTGATCAAACCGGCCAGCCGTTCGCGGCAGGCCGGTTTTTTTGTCCCGCCGGGGTAGCTTGTCAGGACATCGCCAGCGGTGGAGGCCGGTGGAAGATGCGGGTTTTCAGCCGGTGGGCCTGGTGCTCTTCGGAAAATGCGAAATAAGCGATTTTCGGGTTGTCAAAACTTCGGCGGCCCCTCTTACTGCCGCCCCGCCCGCAAGGGTGGTGGAGATAAAGGCCCGATAGCTCAGTCGGTAGAGCAGTGGATTGAAAATTCACGTGTCGGCGGTTCAAATCCGTCTCGGGCCACCTTCCTGACTCCTTTGGCGGTCAAAGTTTGATGGCGGCCGGTCAGGCCAATTCCGAATCTGGCGGATTGATCGCACGTGTTTCTAAGGCTAGCGTCCGCTCCATGACATCCGATCCAGTTAGGACAAGCGGGCCAATTCCAGGGGGTGGTTCCGGTTTGCAGACCGCACTGGAGGCGCTTCCGCACGGGCCTTCGTTCCGCTTTTTGGACGAACTGTTGTCGCTTGATCCCGGGCGCGAGGCGGCTGCGATCTATCGGGTGCGGGGTGACGAGACGTTTCTGGGCGGGCACTTCCCGGGTAATCCGATGATGCCCGGGGTGATCCTGATTGAAGCGATCGCCCAGCTCGGCGGAGTTTTGGTCCAGTCGGATCCGGAGCACGCCGTGATGTCGGACTTGCGCCTCACCGGGGTGCGCGCCGCCAAGATCCTCGGTGCTGCGGTGCCGGGCGACGTGCTGGAAATCCGGGTGAAGCTCGAAGGCCGTCTCGGAGCTCTCGCCCAGGTGGATGGCGAAGTGTGCGGGCCGGATGGTCTGCTAGCGACTGCTAGAATCACGTTGAGCGGCAGTGCCGGGTAATGGCGCCCGGTATCAGGGGCCCTCTGGCGGATTCATTTGCAGGCGCAGGCCGGGTCCTTTGAAGCTGCCGTCGATGTTGAGGCTTTCCACTCGCTCGCGGACTTCGGCGGGGGCGGCTTGTTTGTCCTGGGCGGTGTCCCACGGGCCGTTCCAAACGACGTTGTTCTGCTTGTCACGA
>JBIHZT010000633.1:0-2668 GCA_044240265.1 Luteolibacter sp.
CTCTGCGAAAAGACCCTCAGCACCCTAATGAAACTCGATATTTCAAAATGAGGTCGCCCTGCACGACACTCTTGTCGTGGGGTGAATAGGGCGTCATTGGGAAGAGCTTCGCGCTTTTCAATGGCGGTCCATTCGCCAGCACCACAGGAGTGTGGTGCCTCCATAGATAACGCGCACTTCTCCTCGACAAAAACCCGCCTCCCGACAAAAACAGGCGACATGAAAAAGATCTTCCCTCTCACCTCTCCCAATCACCAGCCGCCGCGGGTGATCGAGCAAATCAAGAGCGACGTGCGGAAATACCTCAAGCGCGAGCGCAAGAAGCCGCTCCCGGAAGGCGTGGATTTCTGGGACTTCAACTGCAAGGTCGGCCAAGGCGAGGCCGCCCCGGAAACCAAGCACGTCGAGGAAATCGTTCCCGCCATCGACCAGGCGGCGGCGGCCGCCTGCCCGTCGGTTTACATCGAGATCCTGGCCACTCCCGGCCACCGCCAGAAAAAGGGCGACACTTGATTTTTCCGCCCACTGGATTTCCGCTTCACGAACGCCCCGCCACCCCTTAGAAAACTCGCCGACATGCTCGAAACCCAAAAACGCCCAGGCAAACTGATGGCCGCGAACCGCGGCGAAATCGCCATCCGCATCTTCCGCGCCGCCAACGAACTCGGCCTGCGGACCGTCTCGATCTTCGCCGAGGAGGACCGCTTTTCGATCCACCGCTTCAAGGCGGACGAGGCCTATCAACTGGATTCCTCGAAGGGCCCTGTCGGCGCCTATCTCGACGTGGAAGGTATCGTCACCCTGGCGAAACAGAAGGGCGTGACGATGATTCACCCCGGTTACGGATTTCTTTCGGAAAACGCGGAGTTCGCCCGGGCTTGTGCGCGTGAGGGCATCACCTTCATCGGCCCGTCGCCGGACTTGCTGGAAAACATGGGCGACAAGACCGCCGCCCGCGCGCTCGCCCACAAGTTCAAGGTCCCGACCCTGCCCGGCACCGAGGAACCGATCGTCGATCCGGATCAGGCGCTGACGGTCGCCCACGACATCGGCTTTCCGCTCATCATCAAGGCCGCGTTCGGCGGTGGCGGCCGTGGCATGCGGGTGGTGGAAAAACCCTCGCAGCTCGCCGGCTTGCTGGCCGAAGCGCAAAACGAGGCGCTCAACGCGTTTGGAAATTCCGCAGTTTTCCTGGAGCGCTATATTTCCCGCGCCAAGCACATCGAGGTGCAGATTCTCGGCGACCAGCACGGCAATGTCGTCCACCTTTACGAGCGCGACTGCTCGGTGCAGCGGCGCTATCAGAAAGTGGTCGAGGTCGCCCCCGCGATGCATCTCAACCCACAGATCCGCAAGGAGCTTTGCGACGCCGCCGTCACGCTGGCCAAGGGCATCGGCTATGACAACGCAGGCACCGTCGAGTTCCTCTACGACATGGACCAGAACGACTGGTTCTTCATCGAGATGAACCCGCGCATCCAGGTGGAGCACACGGTCACCGAGTGCGTCACCGGCATTGATCTGGTGCGCTCGCAAATCCTCGTCGCCGCCGGGCACACCCTTTTCAGCGAGGAAATCGCCATTCCGCCACAAGCGGAAATGCCGTGCATCGGTTTCGCCATCCAGTGCCGCATCACCACCGAAGATCCGGAAAAAGGCTTCTCGCCCGACTACGGCCGCATTCTCAACTACCGCTCCGCCGCCGGCTTCGGCATCCGTCTGGACGCCGCTTCGGGCGACGCCGGGTCGGTCGTCACGCCGTATTACGACTCAATGCTCGTCAAGCTCACCGCGATGGGCCGGGATTTCCCGATGGCCTGCCAGCGGATGGACCGAGCGCTGCGCGAGTTCCGCATCCGCGGGGTGAAGACGAACATTCCGTTCCTCGAAAACGTCATCGCGGACGAGACGTTCCGCGCCGGCCAGGCGCACACCAAGCTCATCGACACCAAGCCGGAGCTGTTCCAGTTCAAGCGCCGCCGCGACCGCGCGACCCGCACGCTTTCCTATCTATCCGACATCACCCTCAACGGCAATCCCACCGCCAAGGGCTGGAAACCCACGGGCGTGATGCACAAGGCCACCGTGCCGAACTCGCTGGTCATCGAGCACCACGCGCAAGTGCCGCGCGGCAGCCGCGACGTGCTGTTGGAAATCGGGCCGGAGAAATTCGCACAGTGGATTCTCGACGAAAAGCGCCTGCTCATCACCGACACCACCTTCCGCGACGCCCACCAGTCGCTCATCGCCACCCGCATGCGCAGCTTCGACATGCTGCGCGTGGCCGAGGCCATGGCCCACCGCGCGCCGCATCTTTTCTCGCTGGAAATGTGGGGCGGAGCGACCTTCGACACCGCGATGCGCTTCCTCAGCGAGTGCCCGTGGGACCGCCTCCGCCGCTTGCGCGAAAAGGTGCCGAACATTTGTTTCCAGATGCTCTTCCGCGGCTCGAACGCCGTCGGTTATTCGAACTATCCGGACAACGTCGTCGCCGGCTTCGTCAAACACGCGGCGGACTCCGGCATGGATATTTTCCGGATCTTCGACTCGCTCAACTACCTGCCGAACATGAAGGTGGCCATGGAAGCCGTGCGCGACCACGGCAAGGCGATCTGTGAGGCGGCGATCTGTTATACCGGTGACATCACCGATGCGACCCGCGACAAAT
>JBIHZT010000634.1:0-2661 GCA_044240265.1 Luteolibacter sp.
TTCCAATCCGAATTCTCGACATAGGCGGGCAAACCGTCTTGCCGGCAGCGCAAAGACAAACTGCGCCACATGAAGTTCTGCCCCTTGCCGTCATACAAGCGGTTCAATTCCGGGTATGCCGCAAGATACAACGGGGTCAGGCCGCTTGGCGGATCGCCCCACTTCTCCCACCACCGAAACATCACGTTTCCAGCATTGTGATAGCCGGCGTTTGGCGAGGTGGAGTCGAGAATCAGATTGTTGTCATAGACATTGTCGCGGCCGCTGTTGGCCTCCATCGCGCCAGCGAGAGTTCCCCACACGTCATGATGGTCCACGATGTTTCCATACACGTTCTGGCCGCTGATGACGTCGTCAAAGCGGAAAATGTTGGTTCCAAAATAGCGCCATCCCGTCACCCCTCCCTGCGTGTAGCCCCCGCCGCAGTAGGCGAATCGGTTGAACCGCCAGAGATTGCCCCGGTAGGTGGGATTGCCCCAGGAGGCGATCACACCGCTATCGTCGCCCTCGTTGACGACGTTGCGGAACTCATTGTATTCGACCCGGTGCTCCGAGCCCTTGAACCAGATCGCGGTGGTGTGAGAGTTTTCAAACTTGCAATGGGTGACCCGGTTGCCCACTCCATTGAGGCCCATTCCAACCGCAAAGTTGATGAACCGGCAGTTGGCTACCACCGTGTCGCCCCGAACGAGCGTGTTGCGGTCGCCGGCCTCAATATGACAGGAGGTGCCACCCAACCCGACCAGGTCGCAACCGATCATCGCGTTGCGCTGCCCGCCGTTGAAAGCCACGCCCCCCCCGCCCAGGTTTCGCAGCGTACAGCCGGTCACCAAGGAGTCGGTGCAGTTGTTCAGTTGCAGACCCGCCCCGCGCGACCCATCGAACACGATTCCTTCCACCCGCAAATGGCTCGCGTTGTCCGCCGTCAACATCGACGCCCACTGAACCGAAAGTTCGACCGTAGCCGTGCTCGCATCCGCTGTCGGATACCAGTAAACGATATTGCTGGTGCGATCCAGATACCACTCGCCGGGCTGGTCAATCTCCTCCAGCAGATTGTAGGCCCGGTAGGGTGCCCCGGCGTTCATCTCCGGCCAACCGGTCCAGGTCCTGACACACGTAGCGGTGGTGATGCTCCCGGCCGGTGGATTGATGCTGCCGATCGCCACCCGGTCATCGTAAGCCGAGCCATGGAAATACCCGTGCAGCCAGGCGTCCGTCGCGGTGGTCCAGCGCGAGGGGCGGCTGCCATGATAGACGAAGGTCTGCGGGCGGTCAGGCCACCCGTTATCACTCATCGCGGCAATCGGGACAAAGCCCAAATTGGGCCAGCGCGCCACCGGCTGCTTCACCCCGTTGACAAAAAGATCAGACGCATCGGTGATGCCCAGCGAGGACAGACTGCATTGCATGACTTTGCCGAGTGCTTCCGACGGCAAGCGGGCCAGAATGGAAGGGTCCGTCACCGCCGTGAATCCCGTCAGCCGCTTGCTTCCTGAAATGATGGCACCGCCCGCCGTCGCGGCCTTGATGCGCAAGGGCCCGTTCGCCGAGTCCGCGCTGCTCAAGGAGATGGTGCTCGCCAATTCGTAACGACCGCTGGCCAGTTGAATCAACACTTCCTCGCCCGCTGCCACAGGTCCCGCAGCGCGACTGACTTCCAGCGCCTTGCCCACGGTTGCAAACGGCTGCCCGAGCGTGCCGGGGTTGCCGTCACTGCCGTTGGCCGCCACATGATAGATCCGCCCCGCTGGCAGTGCTGGTGGGACCGCCACCCGGTTGGCCACCGGATCACGCCCCGGCAATCCCAGTGCCAGCCGATCACACTCGGTTTTGCACTCGGTGCCTTCCAGTTTGTGGAGAAGCGGATAATCCGTCGTCTCCGCGATCACCGCAAACACGGAGCTGGCCGTGGTATAATCGCCTGCCGCCTGAAAACTCCGCGCATAACGCAAATGCGCGATGCTCCGCCATTGCGCGGTCAGTTTCAGGTCGTTAAATACGTTCGACAATGCGCTGCGCACGGCCACCCAGTCGCCGGCCGCCCATGCCGCGTCCGAAGCCGTTAGATTGCTGGTTGCCATGGCGACATGGTCGATGCTCGCGCTCACGTTGATCACACCGGTGCCGGAAAACCAGGTGTCGTTTTTGTTGGTGGCCGAGGAACCCGACGAACCATAAGTGCCCGCCGCTTGCACGGCGCCACCGAGCGTCAACTGTGTCACATAACTTTGTCCGGTGAAGTTCAGCGCCACCTTGGCACCGCTGCTGATGTTCAACGGACCTTCGCCCAGCGCCGCCTGGTTGGCCAGGGCCAGCACGCCGCCTTGCACCGCCGTCGTGCCCGAATACGTGTTGCGGCCGGCCAAAGTCAGCGTGCCCGCTAACTGTTTGCTTAATCCGCCGGTGCCGCTGGCGAGCAGATTGGCCGCCACGGTGATGTCAAAACCATCCGTGCTGAAGGTTGCCGCGCTGGCGTGGTTGCCCAAGTAAATGTTCTGCCAGGTGCCATAGAACGTGATGAAGTTGCTGCTGCTGGCCGTTGGATGAATGACGGTCCCGTCCAGAACCGACCAGACATTGATGCCGAAATTCGGTTGTTCCCAGTCGGCCACCCGGATGGACGGCGTGTAAAGCGCGCCGCCTCTTAAATTCATGCTG
>JBIHZT010000635.1:0-2659 GCA_044240265.1 Luteolibacter sp.
CCTTGCGAGAGGTCCGCGCTTGCCGTCGCCTGGACACCGGCAGGCGGCGCGGCGAGGGTCACGGCGGGCGCGGTGAGATAGCCGCTTCCTCCGGTATTGACGGTGATCTGCGACACCGCTCCATCCACCAGGCTGGCGGTGGCGGTGGGCGGCGTTCCCACCGGGGCGGCGGCCACCGTGACGGTGGGTGCGGTGAAATATCCAGTTCCTGGATTGACGATGGTGTAGCTGTTGATCCCGCCGCCCGACCATCCTCCGGCGGTCGCCGTTGCCGTTACCGCGGCCGGTGGCGCGCTGAAGGTCACCGTGGGGGTGCTCGTGTAGTCCCCACCCTTCGTAATCGTGACTCCGGTCACCACGCCATTGGCAATGACCGCGGTGGCCGTTGCGCCGCCGCTGCCGGAAAAGCTCACGGTCGGCGCGGTGGTGTAATAACCGCCGGCCCGCGTGACGGTGACGGAGGTGATCTTATTGGTCGTGCCATCCCGCACGGCGGTGCCCAGCGCCACCACACTCGCCGGCGGTGCTGCGAGCGTGACCGTGGGCAAGCTCGAGGATGGGTAGTATCCCCCGGGATTGATTTTAGTGATGGAGCTCACCGAGCCACCACTGACGGCGGAGGTGGCGGTGGCGGTGACTCGCGTAGGCGCCGAGAACGTCACCGTGGGCGGGGTGCTATAATAACTTCCGCCCCCTACCACCGAAACCGTGGAAATCTCGCCGGCCGCAGTCGGGGTGCCGGCACTCGCGGTGGCGGTGACACTGGCAGGCGGTGCGGCAATCATGACCGACGGCACACTCGGATAGTAGCCGCCGCCTTCGTCTCTAACAATCCCCGCAACTCCGCCAGCGGCGACGCTGGCGACTGCGGTGGCTTGCACGGATGGCGGTGGGGCTTCGATCGTTACGGCGGGTGGCGTGGTATAATTCGTCCCCGCGATGACTGCCGTGACGCTGGCGACGCCACCGCCGCCCGTGGTGGACTCCGCGCTTGCATTCACGCTCGGCGGAGGAGCCGAAATGATGACGTCCGGCGCGCTGGCGTAGTTATTTCCCTGGGTGAGCACATTGAGGGCACTCACGCCCCCCGCGCCGTTCACTGCGGCGCTGGCCGTGGCGGTGAGGTTGCCATTGGAATGCGGCGCGGCAATCGTCACGACCGGCGGGCTGGTGTAACCAAAGCCACCGGAACCGACCACCGTCAAACCGGTGACGACTCCATCTGTCAGTGTCGCCGTGGCCTGCGCGCCGTTGGAAACCTTGTTGCTGACATTGGTCAGCGAAACATCGCCAATCCACAGCCCCGCAAGCGACGACGCTTGAGCCGTAGCGGGGACGTAGACTTCCATCAGGTTGCTGCTATCGGTGATGCGCAGCAGCGAGGCGAAAAGGGCATCGGACGATGCCGCCGTCATCATGGCATCGCCGCGATTGATGCCGAAAATCAATTCCACCGTCGAGTTGGGGCCGACCGCCTCGGTGTAGGAAGCGGTGATCGGCGTCTCGGTCCAGGCTTTGCTGGTTGCGTTGAAGCTGCGCTTGGTCAAGGGCACCTTACCCACGATCCCCGTCATGCCGCTGGGTGCGGATTCGCTCTCAACGGGGGTCAAGGTCAGGGTGACAGCAGCGGCGCTGCGGTTGCGGACGAGCACCTTGATGAACGAACCATCGCGGCCAAAGGCGAGCCCACCATTGCTGCTGGGACTGATTTCCAGTGGCGCGTAGAAATCACCGGTGACCTCGGCGGAGAACCAGTAGGCCTGGGTGGCATCGAGGCGTTCGGAACTGGGGGAGAAAACCTGCAGCGGATTGGCCGCACCGAGATCGCCGCCGACATACTTGTAAACCTTGGCATTGGCCGCAATCGCCGCCGGGAAGGTCGCGAGGTAGGACGCCATCGTCGGGTAAGTGCTGCCGTTTTTATAAGTGGGAAACCCGAGCAGGTTGGCGCCGTTGCGGACCCAGCTATTGGCCGGCAGCTGCGGCGACTGCTTGAGCGGCACGCTGTAGGTGTTGGAACTGGTGCCGCTGCATTTCACCAAATACGCCATCTGCCCGATGAGTTGGGTGAGACTGCTTTCGGCAGGGAGGCCGCGTTTCCAGACACTCCACTCCGCCGTGCCGGACGCAGGAATCAGCGGCGATTCGGTAAACCCGACCTGAGTTGGATTGGGGTTCCAGCGCCAAACTTCAAGCACGGAGTCTGGCAGCAGGCTATCGAGCGTGCCATGGGTCGCATCACCTGTCAGGTAGATCGCATTCCAGCCACCTTTGAGCGTGTAGGTGGTGGTTTTCCACTGGGCCCGCGCGGTGGTGGCGCAAAGAAGACAGCCAAGAGCCATGAGACACAGCGTAGGCAGGCTGCGGGCCGGGGTTGCGGATGAACGGAATGGGATCATGGAAAATGGGCTAAGTTCGAAAATGGATGGTCTCTGCTACCTGACGGAGAGGCGGTAGAATTCTGAGGTGCTTCCGCGCGGCGCGGCAAAGGCGGAGACGATGCCGACATCACCGGCCTGGTGGGCGTTGTTGCCAGTCCCGGGAGCGCCCACGGAAAAGGGCACCCGCGTCCAGGTCTTCATGTCCAGCGTGCTCTCGATGGTGTAGACCTTGCCGGTGATCCCGTAGAACTCGAAGCGCACGCTCTGCGGCAGCTTCT
>JBIHZT010000637.1:0-2650 GCA_044240265.1 Luteolibacter sp.
CGCCACCATCATTCACGAACTCAATCTACCGACCCAATGACTACGAACGAACCCGCCATCGGCATCATCGGCGGCAGCGGACTTTATGAAATGGAGGGCTTCGAGGGAATCTCGCAGCTGTCCATCACCACCCCGTTCGGCGATCCATCGGACAAGGTCGTCACCGGCACCATCCACGGCCGGCGCGTCTGTTTCCTGCCGCGTCACGGCGTGGGCCACCGCGTGCTGCCGCATGAAATCAACCACCGCGCGAATATCTGGGCGCTGCGGTCGCTCGGCGTGCGCTGGGTGATTTCCGTCACCGCCGTCGGCAGCCTGCGGGAGGAACTCGCGCCGCGCGACATCGTCGTGCCGGACCAGTTGATCGACCGCACCGGCACGGCGGCCAAGCACACGTTCTTCGGCAACGGCATCGCCGCGCACATCGGCTTCGCCGATCCCTACTGCGCGGATCTGCGGGAAAACCTGCTCACCGCCGCCCGCGCGCTCGCGCCGCAAGTCCACGACGGCGGCGCCTACCTGTGCATGAACGGCCCGGCGTTTTCCACCCGTGCGGAGGCGAATTTCCACCGCATGATCGGCGCGGACATCATCGGCATGACCAACGCCCCCGAAGCCCGCCTCTGCCGCGAAGCGGAAATCGCCGCCGCCGCGCTCGCCCTCGTCACCGATTACGATTGCTGGAAAGAAGACGAAGCCGCCGTCGAGGTGGACACCGTGATCGAGAATCTCCACGCGAACAGCGCCATGGCCAAGCAGATCATCCGCGCCGCCGTCGCCTTGATTCCGGAGTCCCCGGACGGCCCGTGCCACCGCGTGCTGGACACCGCGATTTTCACCGCCCAGTCGATGTGGCCGGAGCAAACCGCGCGGGACCTCGCGCCTATTCTTGGTCGCTTCGGCTGAGCCATAAGGAGGGCGGACACTCCTGTCCGCCAGCCAATGCACCGCGAAAGCTTGGCGCGAAGCTCTTTTACTTTCTCCACCCATTGGCCAGCGGCACAGGAGTGTGCCGCCTCCTTATGGCTCGCGCTACGTCACCACTCAGACCTCAAGCCGTGGGCTTTGGCTGGCTCTGCATGGAAGGGGGACCAAACCTACGCGCGCTCAAGGAGTGGGCAGAATATCGGCGCGGGCGAAAACAAGGATCTTGCGGGAAACGGCGGGGACGGGCGCGGTTGCCTTAGGGGTGAGGGCGGAAACGAACTCGAACTTGCCGGGTGCCAGGTTGATGGACGTATTGAATCTCCAGGTTTCGTAAATCGGCATCCGCATGGATCCGTCGCCCCATTGATCCACGTGCTCCATCCATGTCTCAAGCCGCAGCCGGGTGATGATTTCGGGACTCAGTCGGAGATCGATCGTGCCATCCGAATCCAAGAGTGCCTCGACCTTGAAAGTCACGCCCGTGTTGCGTGTCTCGAATGCAGTGGGCGTCCGAAACAACGGATTCATGGGCGGATCTGATGGAAGGCGGATATTCGAGGGATTGCCACATGCTAACTCCGGTGGATGGTATTCCGTCGGGTAGATCTCCTCGCGGATGGATTCAATCGAGGCTTTCTGACCGCTGCGGCAAACCACCATGCAGGTTTCCAGCAGTTTCGCCTGGCCAGTCTTGGAAAGGGCGAACGCCTTGTCGTGCAGGGCTTGGCCGCTGTTTTCACGACCTGCGAGCATTTCCGTCAGGGTGGTAAGCGGGACTTCGATGGACTGGATGCTGACCCGGATTTCCTTCGGCCTGTCTTGATGGCCGACCGCGATTCCGCACGAAATCAAGATGAGAGCGAAGATGCCAAGTTTCATGGCCGCTGTTCTTGTTAGCGTTGCGTCGTGATGACATCGGCCTTCACGAAAACCATCAGCTTGCGGGTGAAATCCGGGACGCCGTCCTTGGTTTTCGGAGAAAGCGCGGCGGCGAGCAGGTAGTGGCCGTCCCTGAGAATGGCGGCGGTGTTGACGCGCAGTGCATAGAATGTCGGCATCTGGACCGGGGAGTTTCCGTGCACGCCCTTCCACTCGGCCCACACCTGGTTGCCGACGTGATAGACGATTTCCGGAACGAAGCGGAGATCGATGGTTTTATTGTCGCTGCTCAAGGTGGGTTCGATTTCCAGAGTGGAGCCGACGTTGCGGGTCTCGAAGGCGGTGGGCATGGGACCAGTAGCAGGGTCGGGGCGATTTCCTTCGGTCTTGGCCGCTGCCTCGTCGCCCTTGACGTTATCCGGCAACGTTGCCGGTTCATATTCGGTTGGATAGATGAATTCCTCGACCGATTCAGAGGTCGCCTTGTTGCCGCTCTTGGACGTGCAGAGAAGGGTTTCCACCACCGTGGCCTTGCTGTCCTTGATCAGCTGGGCCACCTGCTGGCGGAGTTCCCCGTCGTTGGCCGGGGGCTTGGGGCCGAACATCAACTCGGTGAAGTGCTCGTGTGAGACCTCGATGAACTCGACCTGGACACGAATCTGTTTCACCGACGCTTCACTTTGATCCTTAAATGGATTCTTTTCGGGCGTGTCGGGCTGGGCGTGAGCCATGATGATGAGGCCGAACCATAAGCAGGCGGCAGCTCCACGAAGTAAGGAATTTTTCATGATTCGTCCCTGAAACTGGCAGGTGGGAATCTGGGAGACGAGGAGAAAAATCCCGA
>JBIHZT010000636.1:0-2650 GCA_044240265.1 Luteolibacter sp.
GGTTGAGATCTTCGGTGGAGCCGTTGAAGGCATTGTGCTCCAGCGGGCGGTCCATGGTGCCGAAGTAGCGCGGCGATTTCCACGGGCCGTGATGGTAGTGCTTGGAAACGGAGCGGCCGGACCACTCGACGCCGGCGTATTGCCACATCGCCCAGTCGTTCCAGATGCCGTAGGCTTTCATCAGTTTGTGCGGCGTCTGGAAACTGGCGGTCGGCGCGTAGAGCGCGATCCAGTAGGGGCACTCGGAAATCCGGCTTTTCTGGGCAGCGTTGGCATTGGCAAGGGAGTTGCGGAGGCGGTCGCTGTTTTCCAGATAAATGGCCGGCAGCACGCCGGTCCGCTGCTCGACCCGGTCAATGAAGGCGACGAGATCCGCCGGGCTGGACTTGGTGTCGAAGTCGCCGACGAGCAGGATTTTCCGTCCCATGAGTCCGCGAGTGGCGGCGATTTCCCGCAGGCGGTTGATGTATTGGTCGGCTTGGGAGGCGGCCCCCGAGGTTTTCAGGACGAAATAATAGGTGCCGAGCCTCATGCCCTGGCGGTTGGCGGCGCTGAGGAAATCCGCGCATTTGTCGTCGAGCGCCGGGCCCTTGCCGCAGCGGGCGATCAGTCCGACCGCACCGTTGCGCCGGAGCGCGGTGACATCGGTGGCGGAGAACGAGTCACCGGAGCGTTGTTTTTCCTTTGGGTCGTAGGAGGAGACGTTGACGATTTTCGGCGCGTCCGAGAGGGCGATCCTGCCGTATCCGCCGCCGCAACTGTTGAGCAGCAGCGGCAGAACGAGTGCGACGCACGGGAGAAAGAATTTCATCCACGAGAGAATCCTGATTTCCGAATGAACGCAAGTGGCCGGATTCTCAGGACGGGTTTTCCAGGTCGATGACTGGTTTTTCGACGGCTTTCGGGATGTTCCAGGCGGTCAGCCACTCTTGGTTGGTGCGCTTGAAGCCGAGGTCGCGCAGGCGTTTTTCCATGTCGGGGAAATGGGCGGCACCGTAGAAAATGCCGAGGTTGCAGTGACCGGCGGCAAGTTCGCGGCGCATGACTTCGAGGCAGCGTTCGTTCCGGTCGCTGATGATCACGCTTTCCCCGGCGAAGGCGGCGATCTGGTCGTCGCCGCGGCCGAGGGTGTGGACGATTTCGAGTTTCAGCAGGTTGGAGTTCCCGCTGAGCAGTGCTTTCAAGAGTTTGACGGGGTCCGGCTGGTTTGGCGTGTCGGGATCGGACTTGGCGGCTTTCATTGCGAATCCCAACAACGACTCGCCACGCTGAGCCTGCATTTCGCCGAACTCGGCGAGCGTGAGATCCGCGTGGACGAAATTCTCAGCCGTGTAGTCGATGGATTCCACCTGGCCGGTGAGTCTGAGATACCGGGCGACCGTGTCGTAAATCTGATGGAGTCCGGAAAGCTTCTTTTGCTCCGCCGCGGCTTCCGGTTCCGGCGGTGCGGCGAACCTCTCGCCGCCGATCATTTCGAAAAGCAACGAGTCGTATTTCGTAAAGCGGGCGGTGAGGTCCTTGAAATATTTCTCGTCGGCGATGTGCACGGCCCCGATCAGATCGACGCTCGCGCCGTCTTTTTCGTAGCGGGTGACGGCGGTTTGCAGTCGGGCTGCCGAATCATCCTCGTCCACGCGGATGAAGTCTCCGGCGCTGGCGGAAACGGCCAGAACGATGGATGTGAGTGCGGTTGCGATTCGTGTGCCCCTAGCCATGAGCGCGATTTTCGCACGCGAAATGCCGGCGGGCGAGGGATATTTCGCCCCGAAGGCAACCATTGCCGAGCGCTGCTTTCTCGTTTATATCCCCACCAGAAATGACCTCGCCCGCCACCCTGCGCTATTGTCCGGATTTGCTGCATTATTCCCGCCGAGTCACCCGCGAGGTGATGGTCGGAAATGTCGGGGTCGGCGGCGACAACCCGATCCGCGTGCAGTCGATGATCACTTCCGACACCCGCGACACTCCGGCCTGCGTCGCCGAAGTGCTCGGACTGGCGGACGCCGGTTGTGAAATCGTACGGATCACCGCGCAGACGAAAATTTACGCCGCGAATCTCGAAAACATCGCCCGCGAAGTCCGTGCGGCGGGCTGCCAGGTGCCGCTGGTGGCGGACATCCATTTCAAGCCCGACGCCGCGTTGGAAGCCGCGAAGTGGGTGGAAAAAGTCCGGGTCAATCCGGGCAACTACGTGGATAAGAAAAAATTCGAAATCCGCGAATACAGCGACTCGCAATACGCCGAGGAACTGGAGCGCATCCGTGAGGAGTTCGTTCCGTTGGTGCTGCTTTGCAAGGACCTTGGCCGGGCGATGCGGATCGGCACGAACCACGGTTCTCTATCCGACCGCATCATGAACCGCTACGGCGACACGCCGCTCGGGATGTGTGAGAGCGCGCTGGAATTCGCCCGACTGGCCCGTGAGAACGACTATCACAATTTCGTGTTCTCGATGAAGGCGTCCAACCCGAAGGTGATGATCGAGGCCTACCGCCTGCTCGTCGCCCGCCTCGATGCGGAAGGCCCGGATTGGAACTATCCGATCCACCTCGGCGTGACCGAAGCCGGCGACGGCGAGGACGGCCGCATCAAAAGCGCCATCGGCATCGGCTCATTGTTAGCCGACGGCATCGGCGACACCATCCGCGTC
>JBIHZT010000638.1:0-2648 GCA_044240265.1 Luteolibacter sp.
CGGGCGAGCATGAGGTTGATCTTTTCGCGCAGGAGCTGGTTCTCGATCTGCGACCTTTCAAGCTCCGTGCGGAGCCGGCCGATTTCGGCGAGGAGTTCCTGTTCGCGCGCGGGCGTCATCTACGACAAACCTAGTATCTAACGCGGACGGGTCAATGAAAAATATCAGCTGCCTGATGGATTTTTCAATCCCGCTCGAACCACGCCCGGCGGACGCCGTCGCGCAGGTCGATGCCGTCGGTGAGCATGGCGAGGGCGGCGGGTTCGAGGCTGAGCTTGCCGTTTTTCGCGTCGGCGGGCTTGGGCCAGCGGTAGGTGCCGCGTTCAAGTCTTTTCGCGTGGACCCACAGGCCGGTTCCATCCCAGTGGAGGAGTTTGAGCAGATTGCGCGAGCGGTTGATGAAGACGAAGACCGCGCCGCCGCGGGGATCTTCGCCGAGGCGGTTGATGACCTCGGCGTGGAGTCCGTCGAAGGATTTGCGCATGTCACAAGGTTCCAGCGCGAGGAAGACGCGCAGGCTGCCGGAGAGAGTCAGCATGGGCGGCGCAGGGTGGTGATGAGTTCGGTGGCGAGCGGCAGGGCGGAGCGGGAGGGAATTTCGATGACTGTTCCACAGGGCAGCACGATGCGCAGACCGGAGGATGGGTCATGCGATGGTTGTTGTAACAACACCTCGGCGAAGGCGGGTGCGTTGGGAGGAAGGAAGTCGCCGCTCTCGCGGCGCTTGCGCACCCAGGCGATGAAGGTCTGATACGAAACGCCGTGCTGGCGGGAGAAGGACATGGCGCTCAGGCCGCTGCGGTCGAAAGCCTCAAGCAGATCCTGACGCTGCTCGCGACTGTAACGGAGTCGTCCGTCGATGCCGGTGCGGATGATGCTGGAAGCGTGAGACGGTTCAGATGATGTCGATTGCATACATGGGTATGTATGCTTCCTATGCAGGAGTCCGGCTAGTGCCCCTCGGTTGAGCGCTTACGATCACTTCGGCGACTGGCTTGGATCGTCCCGCTTCCGCAGCTTCAAGGCCCTCTTTCACCGCTTCGATGCCATCCATGAAATCGGATGCAGCGATCAGGCGTTCGTATTCTTCGGCGGACATGGACGAGTTTTGGGATTTCAGTTGGAAGAGGATCGGCCGAAGGGTGGGATGCCAAGGGAAATGCGTTTCAGGCGGACGGCTGAGGGAGCGAGGTCGAGAGAGGCTGCGGCTGCGGCATCGGTCATTTTGCCTAGCACGGCGATCTCTTTACGTGTCCAGTCGGTGAGTAGCTTTTTCGGACGCTTCTGGGTGAAGGATGGGATTTTGAGTTTGCAGCGTTTCCAATAGACGGAGGCTTTGTTGATTCCGGTTCTGAGGGCGACATCGCCGTCCGGCATCTTGCCGAGGAGGGCGATTTCCTTTTTCGTCCAGTAGTGCCAGGTTTTGGATTTGCGGGCGTAGCACTGGATGCCGCGGGAGACCCGCTTTTGCTGAACAGAGAGGATGTTCATGCCGTAGGTTCTGGCGACTTCGCCGTCGGGAATCTTGCCAAGCTGGGCGATGATGGCAGGGGTCCAGTTGATGGTCTTGGGAGGACGCGATGCGGGGATGCCGAGTTTCTGGCGCTTTTTGAGAACGGTTCCTACACAGACGCCGAGTTTTCTGGAGAGGGCGGCATCGGGTATCTTTCCGAGCATAGCGATTTGCCGACGGGTCCAGGGGTGCGGCTTTCCGCTTGGTGATGACTGGGGGTTCATGGGTAATGTGGCCGGGTCAGTGCTTATGGATTCACATGGATGATTCGCGAGGCTGGCCGGCTTTGAGCTCGGCGATCTCGGATTCGAGGCTGGCGAGTCGCGCTTCGATGGCGGCACGCCAATCGTTTTCCGCAGGGGTGTCGGAGGATGTGGAAGGGGCATCGGTGACGGACGGGATGTCCGCGGCAGCGGGTGACAGGAGGTGGGCAAAGGTCTCGACCCGGCGGCCTTCGCCAACCGGAATCCGCCTGACGAGCGGGCCGTGCGGGTATTCGACGAACCATGTGAGCGTCTCTTCCACTTCGTCCAGGGAGGAAAAGGTGTGCAGACGATCGGTGCGCTGGCGGATTTCGCCGGCGCTCTGGGGTCCGCGCAGCAGCAGGACGGTCAGGACGGCGCGCTCGCCCGGTTGCATGCTCAGCACGTCCTGGAGGCAGTGCTCGAATTTCGGGGCGCGGCCGCCGAGGGTCTTTTCGACGAGGTATTTCTCCGAGAGTCCGCGAAGGGCTTCCGAAACTTCCTCACCGGTGAAGTGGGTGATAGGGTCTCGGCTGGAGGTCTGGTTGCAGGCGATGAGAAGGGAGTTGTGGGTGAGCGGGTAGCTGCCGGGAGTGAGGATTTCCTTTTCCAACAAACAACCGAGAACACGGGCTTCTTGGAAGGTGAGCTGGATTTCAGGGAAGTGCTGCATGGTCGCGCCAAAGAGTAAGGACGGTGTGCCGTGGGCCACCATGAGAAAGAAAGATGGTGCGGGAAAATTTTCCCGATGGGGTCGCTCAAGAACCGACCGCAGATCATGGATCGGGCCATTGACCCACGCTCGGCTGGATTACCGGCGGAAGAATAAACCTGGAAGGGAAGAGGGTGACCACTGATTTCACTGATTGAACTGATTTTTAAGAAGTTGGAGA
>JBIHZT010000639.1:0-2647 GCA_044240265.1 Luteolibacter sp.
TCAAGGCCGGAATCGTAGGACTACCCAATGTCGGTAAATCGACACTCTTCAACGCTGTCACCCGCACCCGCAAGGCGATGGCAGCCAATTTTCCATTCTGCACCATCGATCCGAACGTCGGCATCGTCAGCGTGCCCGATCCACGCCTCGCCGTGCTCTCGAAAATCTCCGGCTCCCACAAGCTGGTCCCCACCGCCATCGAGTTCGTCGATATCGCCGGGCTGGTGAAAGGCGCGTCCGAAGGCGCCGGCCTCGGCAACCAGTTCCTCGCGAACATCCGCGAGACCGACGCCATCGTCCAGGTCGTCCGCTGTTTCGAAAACGACGACATCATCCACGAACTCGGTTCCGTCGATCCCATCCGCGACATCGACATCATCAACTCCGAGCTTATCCTCGCCGACATGGCCTCGCTCGAAAAACGCCGCCACTCCCGCGAAAAGAAAGCCAAGGGCGGCGACAAGGAAGCCAAGAAGGAAGTCGAGCTCATCGACATCATCATGCCCCACCTCGACCAGGGGAACCCCGCGCTCACCATCGACTTCACCGATGACGACCGCGCCATCGTGAAGGACTTTTTCCTGCTCTCCTCCAAGAAGACCATCTACGCCTGCAACGTCGCCGAAGACGAACTCGCCGGTGCCATCGCCGATCCTGATTCGCACCCGCAGGTCGCCCGCGTCCGCAAATTCGCCGCCGAGCACACCGGCTCAGAGGCCGTCGTCATTTCCGCCCGCATCGAGGAGGAACTCAGCGACATGCCCGTCGAGGAAGCCAACGAATTCCTCGCGGAAATGGGCGTCACCGACTCCGGCGTCTCCGCCCTCATCCGCAGCGTCTATCACCTGCTCGGCCTGCGCACTTACCTGACCACCGGCGTCCAGGAAACCCGCGCATGGACCATCACCGCCGGCGACAAGGCCCCCGCCGCCGCCGGCGTCATCCACACCGACTTCGAGCGCGGCTTCATCGCCGCGGAGATCGTCCACTACGACGACCTCGTCGCCGCCGGCAGCATGTCCGCCGCCAAGGTCGCCGGGAAGGTCCGCATCGAGGGCAAGCAATACGTCATGAAAGACGGCGACGTCGTCGAGTTCCGCTTCAACGTCTGACGGAGCGCGGACTTCGGTCCGCCTGCTCCCACGCGAAAGCGTTCACCTTTTAGGATCCGCGACATTTCTGTCGCGGGCAATTGGCCGTTCCCGCGCGGGTGGGGAATGGCGAGCGTGACCATCCGCGCTTCCTGCTTCGTCCAACGGTTTCAATCCGCGCCCCTCTTGCGAGGGGCGACGCAGGTGAACGGGCATGAACGCGAACGAGTCACGATCGAGAAGAAGGGGAAGGCACCGCGAATCCAGCGAATCTTGAAGGGGATCGTTGAAACAGCAGGGAATCTTGAGTTTCTTGATTCTGAGGATTCGCCAGATTCGTGGTGCCTAAACTCTTGGAATAGCGCAGCCCCCGTGCGATGCGTTCCATCCGTCAAAATGAACTTCACCGAACACTAGCTTGATCGCTGTGGTAAGGAGCGCAGCCGCTCAGAACGGCCAGATGTGCGGGATGAGCAGGCATGACACCACCCAACAGATCACGTTCAGCGGGATGCCTACCTTGAGGAAATCCGAGAACCGGTAACCGCCGGGACCATAGACCATCATGTGGGTCTGATAGCCCATCGGCAGGGCGAAGGCGGTGGAGGCGGCTACGGTCACCGCCATCAGGAAAGGCCGCGGACTCACGCCGACTTCCTGCGCCAGAGTGAAAACAATGGGTACCAGCATGACGGCGGTCGCATTGTTGGAAAGCACTTCGGTGAGGCAGATGGTGAGGAAAAAGACCAGCCAGAGTAGCACGACCGGCAGGTTCTCCGGCGAGACGAAGCGCTCGGCGAGATCCACCATTCCCCTTGCCAGCCATTCCGCGGTGCCGGTGTCTTTCATGGCCATTCCCAGGCCTAGCAGGCCGTAGAGCATGAGCAGTACCTGCCAGTCGATACTTGTGTAGGCCTCGCGCGGGGTGATGACCTTCAGCCACAAAAGCAACAGCGCGCCGACCATGGCCGCATAGTAAATGGGCACCACCGGAACTGAGGGGATGAAGCCGTTGAGCACGTCGGTGACGGTGGCGACGAGTACGACGCCGATGAGCACGGCCCACGAGAGGATGACGTGCGGGGTGACTTTTTTGGAATGCACCTCCTCGGGGAGATCCTCCGGGGAGTCGGTCAGAATGAAGTCCCTGGTTGCTTCGAGGGCGTCGAGGTTATTGAGCGCGGTGATGACGAGCAGGGTGTCACCCACATCCAGCTCCAGCTCGGCGATGCGGCTGGTGATGTTGATGCCGTTGCGATGCAGCGCGAGAACCACGCAGTTGTAGGTCTGGCGGAAATCGGCGTCGGCCAGGGTGCGCCCCAGAAGCGCGGACTCGTCGCGCACGACGAGCTCGGAGACGATGCCATCCACCGTGGAAAGCACCTGTGCGCCGATGGATTCAAACAGGGTGTCGGGCTTCGCCGCCCCGCCGCGACGGCGGTGGATTGCGACTAGAAAGCGGTCGTTTTTCTCCACCACGATCTTGGACAAGGGAATCATCAGTCGCGCTCCCTGCCGGCGGACTTCCATGACGTGGATGCCGAGATTGCGATCCA
>JBIHZT010000090.1:0-9361 GCA_044240265.1 Luteolibacter sp.
CCACCGGGCACGCCACGATCTATCACTCCGCCATCACCCCGGCGCTCAACATCGGCCTGCTTGATCCGCAGGACGTGATCGACCGCGTGATGGCCAGGTCCGGAACCGTTCCCATGAACTCGCTGGAAGGCTTCATCCGCCAGGTCATCGGCTGGCGCGAATTCATGCACGGCATCTATCGGCATCGCGGCACGGAGATCCGCAACGGGAATTTCTGGAACTTCGACCGCCCCCTGCCCCGCTCGTTTTACGACGCCACCACCGGCATCCCGCCCGTGGACCGCGTCATCCGCCAATTGTTGGACGACGGTTACTGCCACCACATCGAGCGGTTGATGGTGCTCGGGAATTTCATGCTGCTCTGCCGCATCCGGCCGGACGATGTCTATCGCTGGTTCATGGAGATGTTCGTCGATTCCTACGACTGGGTGATGGTTCCTAACGTTTACGGCATGTCCCAGTTCGCCGACGGCGGCACCTTCACCACCAAGCCCTACCTCTCCGGCTCCAACTACATCCTGAAAATGTCCGACGAGCCGAAAGGCCCATGGTGCCAAATCTGGGACGGCCTCTTCTGGACCTTCATCGGCGACCACACGCCGTTCTTCCTCAGGAATCCCCGGCTGTCGATGATGGCGCGGAGCTGGGAGAAAATGACCCCCGAGAAACAGAAAGCCCACCGGAGCGCGGCGGAAGGCTTTCTGGCCGGGCTGGAATAGTCAGGAAGGGCGGATCGTGCGAATCAATTCCGCGCTCCAGTTAGCCGAAGAGGCTGGTGACGGGGACGCCCTTGTCGGCGATCTTGAAGGGGCGCTTGGTGGGTGACATGACGATGGTGTCGTAGGGAAGACTGAGCGCGTGGGCGATGGTGGCGTTGAAATCCTGGACGCTGACGAGGCCGTCCTTGACCTTGCCGCCGGAGGCATCGGTGAGACCGTGTTTCACACCGCCCTTGATGCCGCCGCCGGCGAGCAGGCAGGAGAAGGCTTGCGGGTGGTGGTCGCGGCCGTCCTTGTGCTCGGTTTTGATTTCCGGGGAACGGCCGAACTCGGTGGCAACGACGACGAGCGTGTCCTTGAGTTTGCCGGACTTCGCGAGGTCGGTGATGAGGGCGGCGTAGGCTTGGTCGAACTCCTTGCAACGTCCGGCGACGGCCGTGAAGTTGTCCACGTGTGTGTCCCAACCGCCGAGCTGCACCTCGACGAAGCGCACGCCGTTCTCCACTAACCGGCGGGCGAGCAGGCAGCCTTGGGCGAAGCGGCCGCTGCCGTAGAGGCCGCGGGTGGCGGCGGATTCCTGGGAGAGATCGAAGGCGTTGAGGTCCTTGGATTTCATGAGGGCGATGGCCTCCCGATAGAGTTCCTCGTAGGCTTTCACATCCGCATTCGGATAGCGGCTGTGGAACTGGCTGTTCATACGGTCCGCGAGGGAAAGGCGGCGGTCGAAGTCCTCGGGACTAACTGCGTCGGAGCGCTTGGAGTCCTGGAGGCCGTCATCCGGGCTGCCGATAAGGGCGGCCGAGTATTTCGCGCCGAAGAAGCCGCCACCGACGTGCTCGGGGGAGCTGTTGATGGCGACGAAGCCCGGAAGCTCGGGATGGATCCGGCCACCCTGTTTCACGACCCATGCTCCTAACGAAGGATGGGCGATGGTGCCGCGCAGGGCGTAGCTGGTGTGCATGGTGTAGGCACCCTGCTCATGGGCGCCCTGGGTGGAGTTCATCGAGTTGATGACGCAGACCTGGTCCATGACTTCCGAGGTTTTCGGAAGGTGGTTGCCGAGCATGACACCGTCCACCTTGGTGGGAATAGCCGTGGTTTTACCCATGACGGACTTGTTCTTCGGCTTGGGGTCGAAGGTGTCGAGGTGGCTCATGCCGCCGGACATGTAGAGATAGATGACGCTCTTCGCGGTGCCGCCCTTGGCGGCTGTCGCCGGAGCGGCGCTGGCGAGACTACCGCCTAACATGGGGAAGAGATGGACGCCGAGGTAGGCGCGGGCGGCGTTGGAAACAAACTGGCGGCGGGTGAGCTCGTCGGCTTTGGGAAACGGGTTCATGGGGATTTATTGAAGGAATAGGAACTCGGAGGACATGACGAGGGCGGAAACGATGTTGCGGTAGCCGGCGTCACCTTGCGCTTGGACTTCGTCAAGCATCCACGACATTTCCTGGTCGGACGGCGGGCGGTTGAGGACGGCGATGTAGAGGCGGCGGATTTTCTCTTTGTCGGTGGAGGCGCCTTCGAGTGATTTGTAGAGATGGGCGGATGGCTTGTTCACCAACTCGCGCTGGACGAAGCCGTTCATCAGCGAGAGCACCTGGCCGACGTTCGGCTCGCGGCTGAAGGCGTCCACCACCTCGCGGTCGGAAGCGCCGAACAGATAGAGGAAATGGTCGCGCGGGGCGGGTGACGGCAGCTCGGAGGCGCGAACCTTCGCGTTCTTGTCGTATGGACGGACGGCGGACATCGCCATCATGGAGCCGCTGCTTTCGGGACCGGCACCGTCATTTTTGACGTCCTTGAGGAATTTCGAGAAATACGAGCGGAGTTCGTTTTCCGACTTGAGGGCGAGCACTTCCTTCGAGAGCTGGACCATGTCTTTTTTCCCGACGAGCACCGGTTTTCCACCGACGTAGATGCGGCTGTCGAGCGTGCGGGCGGGCTGTTTGTCAGGATCGCCGGCAGCGAGGGTGATGAGCGAGTCCCAGATTTGCTCGGAGGACAGGCGTTCGATCTTGCGGCCGTGGAAGTCGTCGCCGCCCTCGATGGAAGAGGGATTTGGATTGGCTCCGAATTGAAAGGTGCGGGTGAGCAGCAGGACATGCTGGAAGGCGCGCAGATCGTAGTTGAGCGCCACCATGAGCGAGCCAAGATAGCCGATCAGGTCGGGGTGGGGGGATTTGGCGATGGGGATGTATTCGTCCACGGGCTCATAGACGCCTTTCCCCATGACACGCTTCCACATCCGGTTGGCGATGACCGAGGGAAACTGGTCGCCGGTTTTCGTAGTGATCCATGCGGCGAGTTTTTCCCGGCCGTCCGACCCGGTCCGCTTGTCCGACATGCGGACCGCCTGCCCGAAGGGCGTGCGGGCGCCGACGACTTCACCGGGCTTGGCGTCACGATACTGATAGTCCGAGGGCAACGAGATCTGGCCCTCTCCGCCGCCGCCGAGGGACATGCTGTAAACGCGATCCCAAATCACCTGCGCAACGCGGTATTCCTCACCCTGCCGTTCGTCTCCTTCCTGGAGTTCCGTCCAAAGCGGCTGCATGTGGTCCTGCCCGACGGTGGTCTGGCCGTGGGTGAACGCGGCAAGTTGATAGAAATCATGGCGTTCCGTGGGGCCGTAGGGGTCGTCGTGGCATTGGGCGCACTCCATGCGCGCGCCGAGGAAGACACGCATCGTGTTGGAGAGGTTGTCGAGCGGCATGCCGCGGTCGCGGGTGTAATAGCCGACGGCAGCGGTTTGTGGATCCCAGCCATCGCCAGACGAGGCGATGAGGTTGCGGGTGAATTCATTCCACGGCATGTTCCCGCTGATGGCGGTGCGGACCCAGTGGCGGTAGGGTTCGTTACCGCCGGACGAGCCGATGCGACCGTCAGTGAGCCGCAGCAGATCGAAGGCCCAGTTCGACATGTGGCTGGAATAACCTTTGGATTTGAGCAAATAATCCACGAGCGATTGCCGCTTGTCCGGATCTCCGATTTCCAAAAACGCGAGGGCTTCTTCCGCGGTCGGGATGCGCCCCACGGAAACAAGGAAGGCGCGACGCAAGAATGTCGCATCATCGGTGACCTTGGGCACGGCGAGGTTCTTGCTGCGGTAGAACGAGGCGATGTGCTGGTCGATCTGGAGGGCCGCCTTTTTCAGAAAAACCGGGTCATCCTGCGGCGTCAATGTCTGGGCGACCAAGCCCGTGACCGGGACTAACAAAGCAAGCGATGCGAGTGTGAATTTACGATTCATGGGTTACGGGTGACGGCGAAAGTAACCATGGTGTTCACGAAGTCAATTTGCCGTTTCAGGGTGGGAGCGACGCCTCGATTTCTCTCAGAACCGGCACATCGGCAGCCGCCCACGGAAGTTGGTGGAAATCCCCCGGAGCGCACCAAATCACCCGCTCGTGCTCAAGCGCCCGCAACTCGCCGGCGATGATGGTGCAGAGGAACGGCCGCAAAAGAATGGTCGCGGCCTCGTAGTGCCAGAGGACCGGGCTGAGCGGGCGATCGACTGTGACTTCCACGGCGAGTTCTTCCCGCAACTCGCGGATGAGCGCGGCTTCCGGGGCCTCACCAGGATCGACCTTGCCGCCGGGGAATTCCCATAAGCCACCGAGGTGTTTCCCCTCCGGTCGCAGGCAGGCGAGAAATTGCCCCGCCGAGTTTTCAATCACGCCGCAAACCACCTCGATCATCGTGCGACAAGCTGGACACCCGCCATGCCATCGGTCAATGGCGGCCGGCTCCGAGGCATAAAAAAACCGCCGGAGTCGCTCCGGCGGTTTTTTGAAATGATGGTTCAGGATTGAAATCAGGCGAAGGTGCCTTCTTCTTTCTTCTCCTCGTCGCAGTCACCGTCCTTCTTGCACTTGCCGGCGAGGGTACCCTCGTCCTTCTTCTCCTTGTCGCAGTCGCCGTCCTTCTCGCACTTGCCGGCGAGGGTGCCGTCGTCCTTCTTCTCTTCCTTTTTCTTGTCGTGGTCCTTGTCGTCTTCGCACTTGCCGCAATCGGCGAGGGTGCCTTCTTCCTTCTTGGCCTCGTCGCCCTTTTTGCACTTGTCGCAATCGGAAGCGAGGGCGCCCTCGTCCTTCTTCTCCTTGTCGCAATCGCCGTCCTTTTCGCACTTGTCGCCTTCGGCAAGCATCAGTTCGGACTTGGCCTTCTTGCATTTGTCGCAATCGCTGCACTTGCCTTCCTTGCATTTCCCGCAATCGCAATCTTCGCAAGCGGCGGCAAATACGGTGCCTTCGTCCTTTTTCTCCTTATCACACTTACCCTTCTCGCACTCGCTGCCGAATGACGCCGGGATGATCATGAACGATGCGCAGAGCGCGGTGAGGAACAGTTTCATAGTTTTTAGTTCGTTGGTTGGATCGTTTTTTTGAGAGCGGGTTTAAAATACCCGCCATGAGATTCATGCAAGGCGAAATTATTCGGAAAAAATTTCAAATCACCCGAAAACTTTCCGACTCCGGACAATAACTCCTCCCGATGACCGAAGCTTCCCTCGAAAATCCTCAAAATCCGGGTTGGTGAGTCGGCGCGTGATTGAGCTTGGCCCGGCAAGGGTTCTGTCCTATTTCCCCGGCTCTTCCGTGTCCTTTACCCTTCTCGCCACCGATCCTTCCAGCTCCGCCCGCCGCGGCCGCCTGGTTTTACCCCATGGCACGGTGGAAACCCCGATTTTCATGCCGGTCGGCACCCAGGGGACCGTCAAAACGCTGCATCCGGCCGAAGTGGAGGAGCTCGGAGCCCAGATCATCCTCGGAAACACTTATCACCTCTGGCTGCGGCCCGGCCATGAGCTGATCCGCGAGCTCGGCGGTCTCCATGGTTTCACCACCTGGCAAAAGCCGATGCTCACCGACTCCGGCGGCTTCCAGGTCTGGTCGCTGGCGAAACTCCGCAAAATCACCGAAGAGGGCGTGCGTTTTCAAAACCACCTCGACGGCGCGAAAATGTTGCTCACCCCCGAGCTCAGCATGGAGATCCAAGGCGCACTCGGCTCGGACATCGCGATGCTTTTCGACGAATGCCCGCCCTACCCGTGCGACGAGGACTACGCGGCGAAGTCGCTGGCGCTGACCAGCCGCTGGGCGAAGCGCTGCAAGGACTGGGTCACCACCAACGAACCACGCTCGGGCGACGGACGGCAGCAACATTTCGGCATCGTCCAAGGCTCGGTCTACGCGGATCTGCGCGAGCAATCCGCCCGCGAGCTGGTGGAGCTCGGCTTCGACGGCTACGCGATCGGCGGGGTTTCCGTGGGCGAGCCGGAGCACGAGATGTTCCGCGCCATTGAGAACGCGGTGCCGTTTCTTCCCCATGACAAACCACGCTACGCCATGGGGCTCGGCACGCCGCCGCAGATTCTGGAAATGATCGCCCGCGGGGTGGACATGTTCGACTGCGTGATGCCCACCCGCATCGCCCGCCACGGCATGGCGATGACCCTGGACGGCCCGATCAACATCAAGAACCTGATCCACGCCAAGGACCCGCGGCCGGTTTGCGAGAGCGCCCATCCGCACGTGGCCGGATTTTCCCGGGCCTACCTGCGGCACCTTTTCCGTGCGGGTGAAATCCTCGGTTTGCGGTTGCTTTCCTTCCACAATCTGCATTTCTACCTGTCCCTCGTCGCCGGGGCGCGGGACGCCATCACCGCGGGGAACTTCCCCGCTTACAAGGATTCCTTCATCCGGCGCTACACTCGATCCGACTCATTATGACATCCACATTCGCATCCGCAGCCTCCATCATCGCCCAAGCCACCCCCGCTCCCGCCGGCCCGCAAGGGATTCTTGGCAGCCCGTTCGTCATGATGGGCCTGATGGTGGTCATGTTCTATTTCCTCCTGATCCGCCCGCAACAGAAGCAGCGCAAGGAAATGGCAGCCCGCATCGCCTCGTTGCAATCCGGCGACAAGGTGGTCACCACCTCGGGCATCCACGGCATCGTCCACAACGTGAAGGAACACACCGTGGTCGTCAAAGTCGCCGAGGGTACCATGCTTGAATTCGACAAGCCCGCCATCGCGAACGTCCACAAAAAGGACTCCTCCGCTGTCAAATAAAGCCCCTCCCGACTCCTTTCGCCCCATTTCTGGAGCACAAAAACCGATTTTCCCACCATGCTTGCCGTCACCGCTTTTTTCAACGACCCGCTGACTCTGTTCCTCGTCGGGATGTCCCTGATGATTTTGTTCTTCTGGTACTTCGCGACGGAAATCGAGCGCCGGAAGCGGAACGTCGGCACGGTGCTGCTGATCGGTGTTTGCGCACTCTGCGTCCTCGCCGCCACACCGGTGAAGGAACGTCTCAAAGGTGGTATCGACATCATCGGCGGCTCTTCATTCTCACTTCGCATCCAGGAACGCGAAGATGGCGCTGGCAATAAAATGCCCATCACCAAGGAGCAAGTGGACCAAGCCATCATCGTCATCGAAAAGCGCCTCAACAGCATGGGCACCGCCGAGCCGATGATCGCCCGCCAGGGCGATGACGGCATCCTGGTCCAAATGCCGGGCGTGGAACCTGAAGAATCCGCCCGCATCCGCACGACTCTGGAAAAAGTCGCCAAACTGGAATTGCGGGAAGTCAGCCCCCGCAATGATGAGGTGGGAGGGCCGAACCAGAAGGACCTGGCCAGCCGGGTCGCCGATGGCAGTGAAATCATCCCAGGCTATCGCGCCTACACCCTCAAGGGCAAGAATCAGGACGGTGTGGACTATACCCGGCCGATTCTTCTCAACCGCCGCATGGCTCTCGGCGGATCGGACATCGCCCTCGCGACCCCTTCTCCCCAGCAAAATGACGCGGTGGCCATTACGCTCAACAGTGACGGCACCGACAAAATGATCGCCCTCACCAAGGACATGCGCCCCGGGATGGACCGCATCGCCATTGTTCTCGACGGCGAAGTCATCAGCGCTCCGGTAGTCAACCAGGTGCCCCTCGGAAAGCAGTTCATCGTCGAAGGGCTCAACGAACCCGGCGAAGTCCAAAACCTCGCGAACGCCTTGATGAACCCGCTGGAAAACCCGCTCGTCGTCGAAGAAGAGCGGACCGTTTCCCCCACTCTGGGCGCGGCCGTGGTTGAGCAAGGTATTTGGGCCGGCGTCGTCGGCCTGGCCATTACTTTCCTGTTCGTGCTGCTCTATTACCGCCTGGCCGGCATTGTCGCCCTTTTCGGCCTGTTGGTGAACGGCGTGATTTTGTTCGGCGTGATGGCCATGTTCGGCTTCACCTTCTCGCTTCCGGGCATCGCCGGGATGATCCTCACCATCGGCATGGCCGTGGACGCCAATGTTCTGATCTACGAGCGTCTGCGGGAGGAAATGGAAGCTGGCAAATCCCTCAAGAATGCCATCGCCGCCTCTTATGAAAAGGCGTTCAGCGCGATCTTCGACGCCAACCTGACCTCCCTGATCACCGCCGTCATCCTGTTCTGGATGGCAAGCGGCACGATCAAGGGCTTCGCCGTCACCCTGACGATCGGCATCATCGCCTCGATGTTCTCGGCCATTCTGGTCACCCGCGTCTTGTTCCGCTGGGGCACTGATCTGAACATCCTCGAGAAACTCAGTTTCCTCAATCTCATCCATGCCACCAACTTCGACTTCCTCGGCAAGCGCCGCATGGCGGGAATGATTTCGCTGGTGCTGGTGGTGCTGTCCTTTGCCGCTTTCGGAATCCGCGGCGAACGCTCACTCGGCATCGATTTCACCGGCGGCACCCTCATCCAGTTCCAATTGGGGAAAGAGAAAAAAGTGGAGCTTTCCGAGGTCGAAAACACCCTCAAGGGCCTGCAACTCACCAAGGCGGCCTATCCCCAGGAACAAAGCAATCCAGCCACCGGCACCTTGCTCACCATTCGCTGCGATTCGAAGGACGCCGAACAAATCACCACCAAACTGCGTGAATCCATCCCCGTGCTCGGCGAGCGCGAAGTCCCGGGCGACATTAAATCCGGCTACGTGATCGACGGCAGCAAGGAAGAGGTTTCCCCGCTCATCGGCGGAACCTTCCTCAAGGAATCGCTGCTCGCGCTCGTCTTCGGGCTCATCGGCATTCTGGTTTACATCACCATGCGCTTCGAGTTTTCCTTCGCCCTCGGTGGTTTCATTGCCATCCTTCACGACGTGGTCGTCGCGGTGGGCCTCGTCGTGCTCTTCGGAGGCGAGCTATCGTTGATCCACGTCGGCGCGATTCTGACAATTGCAGGATACTCGATCAACGACACCATCGTCGTCTTCGACCGGATCCGCGAGAATCTCCTGCTCCGCGGCGGATCGATCAAAGACATCATGAATGAAGCGATCAACGCCACGCTGTCACGCACCTTGCTGACATCCGCCACGACCATTATCACCGTCGCGATCCTGTCCTTCTTCGGCGGATCCTCGCTCCGGGATTTCTCGGTGATGATCCTGATCGGCTTGCTGGTTGGCACCTATTCCTCGATCTTCGTCGCCTCCCCCGTAGTGCTCTGGTGGAGCACCCGGAAAGGTGGAGACCTCCACAAGGACGTGCTCGCCTCCGTCGCCAAGGCCGAGTCGATTTCCGCCGCGCCCTGAGCGGTTCAGCGATTCACTAAAAAGCCCCGCATTCTCATGGATGCGGGGCTTTTTCTTTGCG
>JBIHZT010000640.1:0-2638 GCA_044240265.1 Luteolibacter sp.
CACCCATCCGGCGGTTTTCATCTGGGGCAAGGTCGGCAGCATCGTCGGCTTCTTCCGCAGTGACGATGCCGGGGCCAGCTGGATCCGCATCAACGACAACCTCCACAACTTCGGCTATCAAAACGACCTCGTCGCGGATTCCCGCGTCCACGGCCGCGTCTATCTCGCCACCAGCGGCCGCGGCGTGGTCATCGGGGAAATGACCAGCAATCCTGCCTCGCAAGCCTCGCAGGTGGTTTACACGGATTCCCTGCAAAGCGGCTGGAGCGATGCCAGCCCCGCGGATACCTCGCTCGCCGCCAGCTCGCCCGTCCGCCGCGGCACCTCGGCAATCTCGGTTCCGGCAGGACCTAACAAAGGCACATCCTTCACTTGTTCCGCCCGTTCGCTGCAAGGCATCGCCGCGCTGTCCTTCTGGGTGAATGGCGGCGCTTCCACCCCGCTGCAAGTCGGCGGTTCGCGCGGCGGCATCGCACTGGAAGCCGTGCCGGTCACCACCTCGCCGGCTACCGGTTGGCAGCGCGTGGTGGTGCCGCTATCCGACCTCGGCCTCGCCGGTATTGAAGACCTCACCGGCATCCGCATCGAAAGCCGCACCGTCTCCGGAGTCACTCCCGGTGCCTTCGCCATCGACGACGTCGTGCTCGTCGGTGCCGATGATTTCGCAACTCCTCCCCCCGCCGTAGCGATCACCATTTCCAATCTCAGCGCCCCCTACGACGGCACGCCGAAACCTGTCAGCATCACCACCGATCCCGCCGGAGTCGCCGTGTCCGTGACCTACAATGGCTCCGCGAGTATTCCGGTGAGCGGTGGCAGTTACGCCGTCAGCGCCGTGGTGGACCATCCGCTCTCCACCAGCAACGCCTCCGTCACACTCGTGATCGCCAAAGCGCCAGCCACGGTTTCCTTGGAAAGTCTGGCAGCCGCCTACGATGGCACGCCGCAGAACGCGACCGCCACCACCACGCCCGCAGGCCTGCCGGTGAATTTCACCTACAATGGCTCTGCCACCGCTCCCGTGGCAACCGGCAGCTACACCGTGGTCGCAAGCATCACCAGCAGCGACTACTCCGGCAGCACCATCGGGACCTTCGTGATCATCGAGGACATGCTCGCCTATCAGAACTGGCGCATCGCGAATTTCGGCAGCTCTGAAAATTCCGGTAATGCCGCCGACGGTGCCGATCCGGATGGCGACGGTTTCACCAACATCGAGGAATACAGCGCCGGCACCCATCCGCTCTCCGCCAGCAGTTTCCCCGCGCCCGCCGTCGTCATCACAAGTCCGTCGGCCGCCGCCGTTTCGCTCGCGGACAGCTCGGACGCGCTGCGCGTCGCCGCCAGCACCAGTCCCGCGACCGGTCCGCTCGCTTTCAGTTGGACCAAGGTTTCCGGCCCCGGCGCGGTGAGCTTCGCCAACGCGGCCGCCGCCGACACCTCCGCCTCGTTCAGCGCGCCCGGCATCTATCAAATCCAGTGCGCCGCCACCCTCGGCACCGCGCCGGACACCACCACCGGCAGCGACCTGCTCACGGTCAGCGTCGGACTGCCCTCGACCTTCACCTTCCGCCAGGGCGAAAACGGCTACTCCCACACCGCCACCATCATCCGGGCGGACAACACGGCTTGGAACTCCGGCGCACGCGATCAAGTGCTCGTCGGAAAAACCAGTTACAACATGCGGACCGTGTTTTCCTTCGATCTATCCGCCATCCCCGCGACCTTCGAGGTGGCCTCCGCGCAGCTTGACCTTTGGACCTCCACCACCGCCGGTTCGGGCACGGTGGGCGCTCTCGAATTAAGGCCCTTGCTCGGCACTCCTGTCGAGGGCACGGGCGACGGCATCACCGCCACGAACGGCGCTGGCACCGGCGCGACCTGGGCATCCCGCACCGGAGCCACCACTGCCGGAAATCTCTGGACCACCGCCGGCGGCGACTTTTCCAGCACCGTCCTCTCCACCGTCCCCGGCTTCGGCGCCACCGCCACCGGCGTCCAGAAATCCTTCGCCTCCACCGCGGACTTCGTCGCCAGCGTGGATGCCGCCGTCGCCAGCGGCCAGCCGCTCGGCCTGATGCTCACCTCGCCGCTCACCGAGGCCGGTCCGGCCACCCAGTTCGCCCGCCTCGCCTCGGACGACTCCGCCAATCTCGCCCAGCGCCCTCGCCTCACGGTTTCGCTGGTCAGCAACGACCTGCCAGGCGTCGCCGCCGGAACCGCGCCAGAGGCCACCCGCGGCATCGCGACCAGCCTGAACGGAACCGCCACCAACGCCGACTCCGTGCTCTGGGCGAAACTCAGCGGTCCCGGTGAAGCCAGCTTCACCGCCGCCAACCAGGCGAGCACCAGCGTGACCTTCTCGCAATCCGGCAGCTACGTGCTCCAGCTCGCCGCCAACAACGCGGTCGGCCAAAGCTCGGCCACCCTAACCGTCGTTGTCGCTGTCAACGACACCACCCCGCCGGTCGTCAGCGTGCCAGCGAACCTCACCCTTGAAGCCAGCGGCCCCTCCGGTGCGATCGCCTCGTTCACCACCAGCGCGGTCGATGACATCGACGGTCCGCTGACCACGGCTAACAATCCAGCCTCGGGTTCGATCTTCCCGCCGGGCACCACCACCGTCACCGCCAGCGCC